>CAIOCC010000102.1 GCA_903856555.1 uncultured Bacteroidota bacterium | reverse complement strand
GGCCTCCACGCATGGAGTTTTTCCAGGACTTCTTCCCAAAGGGTTTGCATTTCCTCCACCGTTACCAATCGGCGCTCAAAATTGGAAGACGGAAACCGATGGCAATTGGCCACCGGACGACCGTTGCTAGCCAAAAAATAGACATAGGCCGTTCCCAGGGTCAAAACAAGGGTATGGGCCCTCGATAATTGGTCGGCTCCGCGTTGAAGAGCCGTTTTCAGCTTTTGGATCGCCCTCTCTTGGTCGGTATCGGAACAGTCCGAATGCATGTCCCAACGATGCCAGACCCCATCCCTTTGGACCCAATCCGAAAGATCCAAACCATGATCGCCATCACGGGCCAGGCGAAGAAAGGCCTGCAAATGATGATGAAGTGAAAGCGGATCAAAGAGGGTTCCGGCGGGTTGCCAAACCACATCAAACAAATGACGCTGAAGGCGGGCCCCCATGCGCTCGGCAAAGCAGGAGCCCATGAGCAGGAGCGGGTCTTGGTGGCCCCATCTCGGCCCATGGAATGCCCAAGGGAGTTCCAGTCTTTCGGGAGGTGTAAAGCCCATTAACAAAAAATTTGATGACCCCTGAGGCGTAATCTCAGTCCCTTTTGGATAGGATTCTAATGCCCTTGGGGAGCAAATTTAATTTTAACATAGGCCACAACCGCCATCATTTCCTGCTGGCTTAACACATTTCGATACGAGGGCATGGTGTTCTTGCCGTTGAGCAACAAGTCCATGATTTGGTTTTTGTCCAAACGGGTTTCTTGAAGGTTTTTGGCGCCTCCAAGGCCTTTTTTGCCATCTTCGCCGTGGCAAAGAGCGCATTGAGCCAAGAAAACCGACTTGCCGTGGGCAACCAAATCGTAGTTCGCGTTGGTTTTTCCACTGCTATCCATGGGCTCGGTCATCACGGTCGCAAGTTCGGGGTGATTGGCCAACGCCATTTGCCTTCCGGCTTCGGCAAAATCCCTCTTGTTCATGCGAGGTGATTTCGTTTCGGAAACACCGTACGCATAGAGAATCAAAAGCAGTGAGAGAGTTGCTAAATATTTGTTATGGCGACGGTAACCCACGACTGCAACGGGAATAGCGGCAAAGACAGCGCCGAGTTTAACCCAAAACCAAGAGCCGACGCCGATGCTTGCATTGTTATAAGCAAGGGCCAAACCAGTAATCAAAAAGAGAGCGGAGACGATCATTTCAGGAACGCGAATTTTTTGGGCAAAGGCATCCAGACGGGCGGTATTGGTCCACAAAAGAACGCATTTGATCAGGTAGATCAGCAAAAACAGCACAACGCTAAGGGTGTGGGTATGAAGCAGTCCGGTCATCATGGTAGAAAATGGTTGGTTTGTAGGGCAAATTTCAACCCGTTCCCCTTATTTTGGTGCATGTTTAGAACAAACCTTTTGGCCTTTTTGAAGGGCCCGGTATTCCGGGTTCTCTTGCTTTGGATGATAACGGGCGCCCTCGGGTTGGCCCATGCCCAGTCCCATTTGCCCTACAACGGGGTAAGAGATCAGCGAACCGGTGCGCATTTGTTGATCAATGCCCGCATTTACCTGGGGCCCGGTCGGGTTCTAGATTCTGCCATGTTGTTGGAGCGCAACGGGCGTATTGTCGCGGTTGGTGCGAATCTCCAACGACCCTCCGATGCAACCGTGGTGGACCTCCAAGGCCATTGGTTGTTTCCGGCTTTGGTGGAACTTTTTGCGGAGGTGCCAACCGGGCGTAGTGGGGCAGCGAACAACCGGGTTTGGCGGGATAACCCGCAAATGACCCCAACACGGAACTGGACCTACGGGGCCAACGATGCCATTCGGGCGGATCAAGTCGCCGCCAACGAGTTCAAACCGGAAGCCAAATGGGCCGAATCCTACCGTCAAGCGGGTTTTGGTGCGGTGAACGCGCACATTGCAGACGGTCTAGCCCGCGGTTCTTCGGTGCTCTTGGCGCCTTTGGGGCCCGAAACCCCGGCAGCCATTGAGGCCCATCACCCCGAAGGACCCGGTGCCCAGCGCTTGGTCTTGCGCAAAGAAAGCGGAGCCTATTGGAGTTTTGAAAAAGGCAGCAGCACGCAGGATTACCCTTCATCCCTCATGGGGTGCATTGCTTTGTTACGACAAACCCTTTACGACGAACAGTGGTACCGGGGCTTGGGAAAACAAAGAGACTTTACAGACCTGAACTTAGACAATATCGGTCGCTTGTCGGGTTTGCCTCAATTCTTTGTTACCAACAACAAATACGATATTCTACGTGCTGAACGAATTGCCAAAGAATTCAATCGCTCGTTTATTTACAAAGGAAGCGGGGAGGAGTACATGTACCTGGACGCCGTACGGGCCTTGGGTCGCCCCGTCGTCCTGCCCCTGCGCTTTCCGGAGGTTCCAGACCTCAGCGATCCCGTCGAGGCCCGTCGCATGGGCCTGGGCTCCCTGGTCCATTGGGACCAGGCCCCGGCCAATGCCGCTTTGCTGCGCAAAGCCGGCGTCCCCATTGCCCTCACCTCCAACGGTTTGGACAAAATGGACGCGTTCGCGGCCGCTGTCCGCAAAGCCATCGCCGCTGGCCTCTCCTTTGACGATGCCCTGGCCGCCCTGACCACAACGCCCGCACGCCTCCTCGGCATGGATTCGGTGCTGGGATCCATTGCCCCCGGCCACTACGCCCACTTGATTGTGGCCAGCGATACCCTCTTCAAGGCCGACTGCGAAATTCGCACCGTTTGGATCCAGGGCCAGGCCTATCCCGTCAAGCCTTGGCCAACCACCCCAACCATGGCCAGCGGCCGCTACCGCCTCCAGGGTGACCTACTCGCTGGAAAAGTTCTGGAGATTCGTAACAAATCCCTGGGCCCCAAAGCCTCTCTCCCTGTTTTTGTCTTGCACATGAACGACAGCGACCGGGTTGAAGCCGCATCCGAAGTTTCGGGAACCTTTCTCCGGCTGTCTTGGAAACACAAAGACAGTCGTTACCCCTCGCCCTTGCAGGCCTTGGTTTGGTACCGCGATGGACGCTTGTACGGAACCACCAACGATGCCAACCAAACCCCCCAAAATTTCTGGGCCGAACGCATCAACGACAGCGCCCGCACCGTAGCATCTGCCGAGCCATCCACCGATTCCTCCAAAACATCCAACAATGCAAGCGCCCTGCATCTTCCCGAGCCCTGGGATAGCCTGCGCATCGAGCCCGTTTCAGACCTCGGCCTGCCCGCCAGCCTCGGCCTGCCCGGCAACCTGGGCCTGCCCACCGGACCGCGCTCCACGGCCCAAAACTGCCTGATTCGCGAAGCCACGGTCTGGACCTGCGGGCCCCAAGGCCGCCTCGAAAACACCGATGTCGCCGTCATGGGGGGCAAAATCATCGCCGTCGGGACCGGCCTGGATCCCAAAAAACTCTTCGGCAAGGCCCCGTACCGTACCCTTTACGCCGCCGGCCTGCACCTTACCCCGGGCCTCATCGATGAACACAGCCACATTGCCATTACCCGGGGTGTGAACGAAGGCACCCGATCCATTACCTCCGAAGTACGCATCGGGGATGCCCTCGATCCCGACGATCCCAACATCTACCGCCAACTGGCCGGCGGCGTCACCACCAGCCACCTCCTCCACGGCTCCTCCAATTCCATCGGAGGCCAAACCCAATTAATCCGCATGCGTTGGGGCGTTACCGATCCCGAGCAACTCAAGTTTGAGGGGGCTCCCGGCTTCATCAAATTTGCGCTTGGCGAAAATGTCAAACAGTCCAACTGGGGAGACCGTAACACCGTACGTTTTCCTCAAACCCGTATGGGCGTTGAACAAACGATTTTGGACGGTTTCCTTCGTTCCATCGAGTACCAAAAAAACCGCCAAAAAGCCGCTCACCTACACCGCAAAGACTTGACGATGGAAGCCCTTCAGGAAATTCGTCTGAACCAGCGCCACATCACTTGCCATTCCTACGTTCAATCCGAAATCAATATGCTGATGAAAGTGGCGGACTCGGTGGGCTTCAAGGTCAACACCTTTACCCACATTTTGGAAGGATTCAAGGTCGCCGACAAAATGAAAGCCCACGGGGTGAATGCCAGCAGTTTTGCCGATTGGTGGGCCTACAAATACGAAGTCATCGACGCCATTCCTTACAATGCGGCCATTCTTCACCGCATGGGGGTCAATGTAGCCATCAATTCGGACGATGCCGAAATGGCCCGACGCCTCAACCAAGAAGCCGCCAAAGCCGTCCGTTACGGTGGTCTGGACGAAGTATCCGCCCTGAACATGGTGACCATCAATCCAGCCCGCATGCTACGGGTAGACCAGCGCATTGGTAGCATTGAATTAGGCAAAGACGCTGATCTGGTGTTATGGAACGGTCACCCCCTTTCGGTTTACAGCCATCCGTTGCACACCATCGTGGAGGGTCGAACCGCTTACGAATACGAAGCCGACAAAGCTGCCCATGCGGTGCGAGAAAACCTCCGCAAAAAACTTTTGGACAAAGCCCTTCGCGCCAAAAACGAAGGCGCCCCCACCGGTCCGGCCTACCGCCGCGGTCGTCGTATGTACCACTGCGAAGACTTAGGCGGCCTCCATGACCAAGAGCTCCACCATCAGGAACACCACGACCACGGACACTAAAAACTTTGGAGCGCCCTCCACGAAAACGCCTCGCCTTTAGGGCTTGGCCTTCTGGAAGCCCAGGCTTACCGAATTAATGCAATACCGTAAACCGGTCGGACGGGGTCCGTCATCAAAAACATGGCCCAAATGACCGTCGCAGCGGGCGCATCGTACCTCAATACGAATCATGCCGTGGCTGATATCCCGTAATTCGCGGATGCGGTCCTTGGCAATGCCCTCGTAAAAGGAGGGCCATCCGCAACCGGCATCAAACTTGGTTTCGGAACGAAAAAGTTCGGCCCCGCAGCCTTTGCACACATAAGTTCCCGCGTCCCAATGTTGATCGTAGGCCCCGGTATGCGGCCTCTCGGTGCCTTGTTGCCTCAAAACCCGATATTCTTCTGGGCTCAGGCGTTTTTTCCAGTCCTCGGGGGTCCATGACCCAACGTTTTGGTCCTGGGCATCCGGGATTGAATCAACGGATGCGCTGGATTCATTCGCCTTGGTAGATCGATCCGAAGACAAAGGGGCCGAAGAAAATGGGGTAGGTTCGGAGGTCATGATGGATTTTTTGAGTGAATCCCAAGAGCCACGGGCCCAAAAGGAAACGCCTACCAAAAGGAAGATACCAAGAGCGTAGGCGAGGTTGCGTTTTTGCATGGAACAAGGCCTTCAGGCCATTCGTGCTTATCGATGCCTAAAAGTCCATGTAAAACGAAATTCTGCCATCAATTGTTTTGATTCATTGTAACAACGAGACACCAAGACCGTTCGGCAGGTATCCCCGCTTTGGACCAGTGCCTCCAGGCATGGAATCAAGTCCCCGCCGTCTTCAAATTCAAAGGTCAAACGACCAACGGCTTTTTTGTGGTAAACGGCTTCCATCCCAGCCAAAAGCAAGCTGGCGTTCTTTTGGTTTTGACGCAAATAAACATAGGCGGGCAAACCGGTGGACATTTCCGCGCCCATGGCCATGGCTGCGAAATACATGGAGCCAAAGGGGTTACGATTCCAAAAACCATGCCGCATGCGCACCACACAACGGCCGCCCTCCAAAACATCCAGACGCAATCCCGCCATCCATGCCAACGGCAATTTGAACAACAAAAAAACAGGGAACAGGTGCCGGTAAACCGAGGGCAACGAAGGCGATTGTGCGGGCATCGTTTTCGGAGTTTCCTTCACGGTTTTAGATTTCATCCCCGCCTTCGGCCACCGGATACGGGAAATAAACAAAGGCCGCCTGCTGAGGATCGGCTACAAAAACACAGATAAAATCGTTGGGGTCTTTCCAACTTTGCTTGAACGTCTGGAACTGTTCCCGACTCAAAATGGATTTACGAACAAATTCCTCCATCACCGAAACACGGATACTCCAGCGGGTATCCAATTGACGATGGTCCAGCAATGGACGGCCTAGGTCCGGTTGCCCGTTGGCATAGGCCACAAAAACAGGGTATTTGGAGGTCCCGCTATCCAAAACCTCGTGGGAAATCCCCTGGAGGTAGGTGGCATAATAGGTTAAATCCTTCTGCAAATCCGCCCATTGAGGGGGAAGGGAAGGGGAATCATCGGAGGGGGAACCGTCCTCGGAGGGGGAACCGTCCTCGGAGGAGGAGGCGTCCTCGGGATCGAAGAAATCGTCAGGATTCATAGAGCTACGGGTGTATGCGTTCCAAAAGGGCCAGGTTTTCGATATGAGCAGTTTGGGGGAATAGGTCCACCGGACGGTAGCGAAGCAAGCGATAGGTATCGGACAAAGCCTGCAGGTCCCTGGCCTGGGTGGAGGCATTGCAAGATACATAAACCAAACGTTGGGCCCCACAGTTTTTGAGGGCTTCCACAACATCCGGATGCATGCCGGCGCGGGGCGGATCCACCACCACCACATCCGGGTAACCGTGCGCTTCAAAAAAATCGTTGTTGAGCAAAGCGGCCATATCGCCTGCAAAAAATTCGGTGTTATGAATGTCGTTTTGTTCAGCATTTCGGCAGGCATCGTCCACAGCGGCTTGGACATATTCGATGCCGACAACACGCGATGCTTGCTTGGCTAGAAACAAAGCAATGCTCCCGGTCCCGGTGTACAGATCGTAAACCAATTCCTGACCGCTCAGTCCGCACCATTCCCGGACCAGGCCCAGCATGGCTTCGGCTTGTTGGGGGTTGGTTTGAAAAAACGAAGAGGCCGAGATCCCAAAGGACAAGCCATCCCAAACCTGTACCACCCTGTTTTGACCTTTGTAGACACGGATTTCCAGGCCTTCCAGGCTGTCGTTGGCCTTGGAATTGACCGTATACAGGAGGTTTTCCACCGTTGGTACACGTTCTTGGACTCGATCCATCAGGGTTTTGAGGGTCTCTGGGTTGTCTTCGGAAACAGATAACAAAACCATCCACTCCCCCTGGGTCGTATTTCGGACCATCAAATTTCGGAGGTAACCGGTGCGTTGACGAACATCGTAAAAGGTCAGACCCTGCTCGATGGCTGTTTCAAAAAAGGCAAGACGGATCTCATTCATCAAAGGTTCCATCAGGTGACATTCATCCAAATGAACCACCCGCTCAAAACGGCCGGGAAGATGAAAGCCCAGCCCGTTACGATTCAATTCATCGTTCGTTAATTCGTCCGTAGTCAACCAGCGGCGATTGGTAAAAGTGAATTCTAATTTGTTACGAAAAGCATAGGTTCGAGGGGCGCCCAGGGGTTCCTGAACTTCGACGCCACTCAAATCCAAGCCCCCCAAGCGGACCAAAGCGTCACGTACCTGACCGGCCTTGTACATCAACTGGGTTTCGTAGGCCAAATTCTGCCATTTACATCCCCCGCACAGCCCAAAATGCTTACAAACCGGTTCCACCCGTTGCGGCGAAGGCTCCAAAAGGCGCAAAACCCGCCCCACCATGTACCGTGGCTTTTGGCGAAAAACCTGAACTTCAACCCGATCTCCGGGCAATCCGCCCTCCACAAATAGAACCTTGGTTTCGGTTTTGGCGACGCCCAATCCGTCTTCACCCATTCCGGTAACAATGCATTCCATAACAGGCATGGGTTTGGGTTGGGGACGAGGCATGTAGTTCAGGGATTCGTAAAGGCGAGGCGGGGACGGGGAGAATAATTTATGAATTCATCCAAGGACTCCAAAATTCCATCAACGCATCGGTTAATTCATTTGGACGATCGGCATGCACCCAATGTCCGGCACCTTCGATGGTGACCAAACGACTTTGGGGGAAACAACGAGCGATTTGTTCAAAGTCGGCATCGCTCACATACCCGGATTCTCGGCCCCTTATCACCAAACAAGGAATTTGAATCGGCGCATGATCGGCCAAAGAGGTTCCAATCGCATCCAAGGATCGAAGGAGGGGGTCCAACGCAATGCGCCAGCGGAAGGCACCTGTCGAATCCCGTTCAATGTTTTTGAGAATGAACAACCGAGTTCCTTCCTCGGGCACCGAGGGTTGCAGGGCCCTATCCAAATCGGAACGGGTGGTGCAAGCCGCGAGGTCTAGGGCCTTCATGGCCTCTAGCATGGAGCGGTGGGTATCCAAGCGATAGGCTCGGCGGGCGATATCCACCACCACCAAGCTCTTGAGTCGATCAGGGGCGAGGGCCGCAAAGCGCATGGCGGCCTTGCCGCCCATGGAATGACCCAACAAGTGAATCGCTTCCAGACCCCGGGTATCCATCCATTCCAGCAAATCCCCGGCCAGCAAATCGTACCCAAATTCCTCGGATCGAAAGGATTTGCCGTGGTTGCGTTGGTCTGGAAGGTAAACCTTCCATCGATGCTCCAAGCGACGCGCTATGCTCATCCAATTATCCCCCGACCCAAATACACCGTGCAGAATGACCAAAGGCTCACCGGAGCCTACCTCCAAAACATGCCAACCTTGACCGGCAGAAGAGAAAGATTCGTTGGAATGCATGGACGGCGGGGACAAAAGGGTATTGCGAACGAGTTCGAAGGGGCGTTGGGGGTGGGTTTGACCGGCCACAAAGGTAAAGCGAGGAAGAAGCCCGGACGCGACAAACCCAGGGGCCCCTAAAACCTTTTGGATTCTCAGGGGTCTTGTATTAAAGCAACCTTCGATGAGCCTGCGGCCACCCATCCTGCCCCCTTGGCAGCCTGACACCAACATCTGCGATTTGTTGATGGTTTTACCGACCGCAGGGGCCGAATTGGAGCGCCTGGGGGTGCCTACACCGGCCGTCATTGATTGCCTAACCATCGAACAAGTGGCCCAAAGCATCGGTTGGGACTCCTGGGCCTTGCTGGGATTTTTGGTCAACGGCCAAAGTATTTCGGATGAAAACGCCCACGCCGATAGCGATGCTGAAATTTCCAAACTGATTGGGGGCCTGCGGGCAGACCATGCCCTTTTGCTGGGGAATGGTCTACGCCAACTTCGGCAAAGCCTGGAAAGCGACCCGCTTTTTGAACCCGTTTTGGACGATTTTGAAATCCTAGCGGCCGAAATCGCTTGTCATTTCCTTCTAGAGGAAGAGGAATGGTTCCCTTACCTCCAAATCCTGAACGAGGGGATTGCGGGCCGGCGATCGCATGCCGTCTGTCTGGAAGCGATGCAAAACCATGCCCTCACCGAGGACCCGGACATCGAGGCTCTTTTTAAAATGTTCCAACACATGATGGATACGGTGCGAAATATGCATCAGGAAGACCCGTCATCGGACTCCAAACAGCAATTGTTGAAAGACTTGCAAGACTTCGGGCAAAGCTGGATGGAACACGAAAACCGCGAGGCACAGGAGCTGTTTCCAAAGATTGTAGACCTCGAAAACCGGCTTTTGCGCTTGAACTAAGGCACCCTATCTTTGAAAGCGCGGGTTCAACCCCTCCCGCTTTTGGAAATATGTCGGAAAAACCCATCCTCGAACGCCTCAAGGCCTTCGAAAACCAAGCTCCTGAAATTGTATTTGAATGGAACGATGCCCCAACCGGTGCCCGTGGCTGGGCGGTGCTCAATTCCCTACGGGGTGGGGCCGCCGGCGGCGGAACTCGGATGCGCAAAGGATTGGACCGGCGGGAGGTTGAGTCCCTGGCCAAAACCATGGAAATCAAATTCACCGTCTCGGGACCTGCCATCGGTGGGGCCAAATCGGGCATTGACTTTGATCCATCCGACCCCCGCAAAGACCAGGTCCTCAAACGGTGGTACAAAGCCCTGGACCCTTTGCTCAAAAATTTTTACGGAACAGGGGGTGACCTGAATGTGGACGAAATCCACGAGGTCATTCCCTATACCCTGGCCAACGACCTGCAACATCCCCAACAAGGGGTGGTTCAAGGTCATTACGGTCGCCACCTCCGCGAAAAACGCCTGGCCCAATTGCGTGAAGGGGTCAGCCTGCCGGTAACCAATCCTTTGTTCACCCCGGCTCACCACGCCACACCCGGTCCCGGCCCCGAACATCTGCCCACCATGACCATCGCGGACCTTATCACGGGATGGGGCGTCGCCGAATCCGTCCTCGCCTATTACGCCTCCCAGGCCGGGACCCCCAACCCAACAGGCGGTTCATGGATTTTGGAGGGTCACCCCGCCTTCAAAGATCGCCTGGTTCTCGTACAGGGTTGGGGCAATGTCGCCGCCACCGCTGCCTATTACTTGTGTTATGCAGGGATGAAAATCCAAGGCATTCTGGACCGGGAATACGGCTGGGTGGCCAACCAAGGCGCCCCGCTCGATCTGGAGGCTTGCCGCCGGCTCCTCTTGATGCGCCGCGGAAACGCCCTGAACCCGGATGCCATCCCTTGCCTCCCTCACCAGGAAGCCGCCCCCTTGTTCTGGGCGCAGGCGGCCGATGTTTTCGTGCCGGCGGCCGCCTCCCGCCTTGTAACTGGAGAACAAATCAACTCTCTGATAAACAAGGGTTTGAACCTAGTGGCCTGCGGTGCAAATGTGCCCTTTGCGGACCCCGAAATCTTTATGGGACCCATCGCCAGGTCGGTGGATGAACGTATCGCGGTCCTTCCGGACTTCGTCGCAAATTGCGGGATGGCCCGGGTTTTTGCCTACCTGATGCAGGACGACCCTGGAATGCAAGCCCGTGACATCTTTGAAGATGTGGCCCTCACCATTCGACAGGCTGTGCAGGGTTGCCTCTCCAATAACACAGCCCCTTCCACGAACCTTTGTCTCGAAGGCTACCGACGGGCTCTGAATCAATTGCAACCCACCAATTAAGCCATGCAAAACGCCATAAATTCGTTGTTACAAAACAGCTGGGCGGGCCAAACCCTGCTCCAATGGGTCCTTTCCATGGGTGTTTTGGTGTTTATTTTGTTTTTTAACGGCCCCCTTGCCAGGCTTATTAATATGCTGGTTTACAGGGCATTTAGCGAGCGTGATATCGAGCGGAGGCGCCTCTTCAATCGCCTGACCGGCAAACCACTCCGGCGCTTTTTGGTTTTTGTCGCTCTGATGGCGGCTTTTACCATCTTGAACATCCCATCCAAAGTGGTTTGGTTCGGAAAGCCACTCCGTATCCATTTTTATATCGATATTCTACTGCAATTGGGGCTGGTTTGGTACGGAGCCAAAACCCTGCTCAAAGTCGCTGATTTTGTGGCCGATGTTTGGCAACAAAAAGCAGCCAAAGACCCCGAGAAAATCCAGGACCAATGGGTTCCCTATATCAAAGACGGGATCAAGGTGGGGGTCATGTTGTCGGCCTTTCTTTTTGTTATTGGCATTGTTTTTCAGGCCAATATCGCCGCCCTCATCGGTGGTCTAGGGATCGGTGGTTTGGCCGTGGCTCTGGCCGCCCAAGAAAGTCTGGCCAATTTACTCGGCTCTTTTACGATTTTCCTGGATAAGCCCTTTACGGTAGGGGATACCATTGAATTCAAGGGAATTACAGGTACGGTTGAAAACGTGGGTTTTCGTTCCACCCGTCTCCGCACCCTGGATAAATCTTTTGTTACCATTCCCAACAAAGCATTGGTGACCGAGCCCCTGAATAACATCACCGAAAGCACCCACCGACGGGCTTCTTTTCAATTGGGCTTGGTTTACCAAACCACCCCCGAAACCCTTCGAACGGTTATCCAAGAAATCAAAACACTGCTGAAGGAGCATCCCATGATTGACGAACATCCGGTGGTTTCTTTTTTTGGTTACGGAGAAAGCTCGCTGGACCTGCAAATCATTTATCTGGTCAAAACCCCGGATTACGACGAGTACCTCCGGGTCCGCGAAGAAATCAACTTTGGAATCTATGCGGTCATCAGTCGTCATCCGACCGATTTTGCTTTTCCAACCCGGACCATGGTCACGGTTCACGACTAAAAATTCATGGACGAAACGCTTTGGCAAGAGATCGCCTGGGGTCGTTCCGAATACGCCCTCACGGTGGCCTTGCGGCACACCTTGCTACGCGCTCCCCTGGGCTTGCATTTTACCAAGGAGGCCCTGGATGCCGAAAAAGACTCCATCCACCTGGCTGGTTTTGACCCCAACGGAGCCGTCTGTGCCTGTTTGGTGCTTCGTCCCTCCGTTACGCCGTCCTGGATTCAAGCCGCCCCCCCGGAGGCCGTTCTGGACATGCCCGCCTATCATCTTCGGCAAGTGGCCGTTCGTCAAGACCTGCAGGGCCTGGGTTGGGGTCGCGCATTGATGGATTACGCCCATGCATGGGTTCTGGATAAGAGCCCCGTCCGGCAGGTGTATTTGCATGCCCGTTCTTCGGTGGTGGGGTTTTACGAGGCCACAGGCTACAAAATCGCCGGCGAACCCTTCTTGGAAGTCGGGTTGGAACACCGGGCCATGCACCGTTTTCTTGAATCCTAACGCCCTCCCAACCCCAACCTCCCAAGCCCCTTCCTATGCCCCTTCGTTCTCTGGCTCTGATTCCTGCTCGCCTTGAGTCCTCGCGTTTGCCCCGCAAGATGCTGGCCGATTTGGGGGGCAAGCCCTTGATCGTCCGAACCTGGGAAGCGGTTCAAAAAGCGTCTTGCTTCGCCAAAGTCCTGGTTGTTACCGACGCCGTCGAAATTCTAGAAGCCGCCGCTCAACACAGAGTACCTGCCGTTCTATCGTCCCCCTCCCATGTCAGTGGCAGCGACCGAATTGCCGAAGCCCTTCAAAGCCTTCCCGAAGGCTCCGTCTACGATGTGGTGGTCAATGTACAAGGCGACGAACCGATGATCCCAGCTTCTGTATTGGAAAATCTGGTGGCCCTCTTTGAAGACCCCAGCGTCCAAGTTGCTTCGGCTTGTTGTCCATGGCCGCAGTCCGAAGACCCCAAAAACCCCGATCGGGTCAAAGTAGTTTTGGATACTTTTGACCGGGCTTTGTATTTTTCGAGAGCCACCATCCCGTTCCAACGCCAAGATTCAACGAGTGAAGCGCAGCGCTTTTTGCATCTGGGCCTCTATGCCTATCGCCCCGAGCGTCTCCTGGAATTTACCCGACTCCAACCGGCACCCTCCGAGGAATCGGAAAAGTTAGAGCAGCTGCGCTTTTTGCACAACGGTATATCCATCAAAATGTTACGACTCCAAGAGCCCTTGCCTTCCGGTGTTGATAACAACGAAGATCTCCAAAGGGTCCGCCTCCTCTACGGAAGCCCCAGCTCCTTGCGCTGAATCGGATCAATCCCCGAAGGCGCGTCAATCATCACATCGCGACCTGCGTTGTTTTTGGGAAACGCTATGAAATCGCGGATGCTCTCCTGTCCACCGAACAAAGCACAGAGACGGTCAAAACCAAAAGCAATCCCACCGTGCGGTGGGGCTCCGTATTCAAAGGCTTTGAGCAAAAAGCCGAACTTGGCTTGGGCTTCTTCGGCCCCAAAACCCAGAAGCTCAAAGAGCCTGGCTTGCAAGGCTTTGTCGTGAATACGAATGGACCCGCCCCCAATTTCGGTTCCGTTCAAAACCATATCGTAGGCATTGGCGCGGACGCGACCCGGATGGTTTAGCATCAAATCCATATCATCGGGCAGGGGAGATGTAAAGGGATGGTGCATGGCGACCCACCGACCGCTCTCTTCGTCCCAATCCAACAAAGGAAAATCCACCACCCACAAGGCCCGGTATTGATCCGGTGAACGCAGACCGAGGCGATTGCCAATTTCGAGACGGAGCTCGGCCGCGGCTTTGCGTGTCAATGCCTCGGGGCCAGCCAAAACCAGCATCAAATCCCCGGCCCCCAGCCCCGCTGCCTTCATCCAGGCCTGCAAATGATCCGTTCCATAAAACTTGTCCACGGAGGATCGGTAGGTGGCATCCGCGGTTTCGCAACGCAGCCAAACCATCCCTTTCATCCCGATTTGCGGCCTTTTGACCCAATCGGTCAAGGCATCCAATTCTTTGCGTGTCCAACCGGCGCCTCCAGGGACCGGGACCGCAATCACGGCCTCCGCGTCCTCAAATACCCCAAAACCAACCCCTTCAACCCCAGGGCCCGGAAAGGGAACCGCGCCATAAGCCTGACCGCCCTTGAGGGTCAGGAGGGGCGCCGTCCATCGCAAATCAGGCTTGTCGTTTCCGTAAAGGAGCATCGCATCGGCATAGGTCATCACCGGGATCTCGCCAATATCCAATCCTTTGACCTTTTGAAACAAATGACGAAAGAGCCCTTCGAACATTTCCAAAATATCCGAGCGCTCAACAAACGACATTTCACAGTCTATTTGGGTGAATTCCGGTTGCCGATCGGCGCGTAAATCTTCGTCCCGGAAACATTTAACAATTTGAAAATACCGGTCCAAGCCCCCAACCATTAACAATTGTTTGAAGGTCTGTGGAGATTGGGGCAAGGCATAAAATTGTCCGGGGTGCATCCGCGATGGGACCACAAAATCCCGGGCCCCTTCGGGGGTTGTCTTGATAAGAACCGGGGTCTCTACTTCAATAAAAGACTGACCATCAAGGTATTTACGAACCTCTTGGGCCATACGATGCCGCAGTTCCAGCTTGGATCGAACCGGTGCCCGACGTAGGTCCAGGTAACGGTATTGCATGCGCAAATCTTCGCCACCATCTGTATCGTCTTCGATCAAAAAAGGCGGCAACGCCGAGGCGTTCAGGATTTGCAAGTCCTCCACACGAATCTCTATATCCCCGGTGCTGAGATTGGGGTTTTTGTTATATCGCTCAACCACAACACCACTGGCGCTTATAACAAATTCTCTACCAAGTGAGCGCATTCGTTCCAAAACCTCCGGTGCGGTAGCTCCTTCCTCGGCCACCAATTGAGTCAAGCCGTAACGATCCCGAAGATCGACCCATATCAGGCCTCCTTTGTCGCGGATCTTGCTGACCCAACCGCAGAGGGTCGCGTGTTGACCCGCATGGGCCAGGTTCAATTCGTCGCAGCGGTGGGTTCGTAGCATAAAATCAAGTGTATAGGGCACAAAAATAGAACTTTCACGCCTACAGCGCTTCGCCACGGGTGGGCCTCGGGCCTATCTTTGGTGAATGCTCGGTCCCGAAGGCGACGAATATTTCATGGAACAGGCCCTGCGCCTGGCCCGACAGGCCTACCGGATGGGTGAAATCCCGGTAGGGGCGGTCATCGTCCACGAGAACAAAATCATTGCGCGCGGTCATAACCGCTGCGAGCAACTCAACGACCCCACCGCCCATGCCGAAATGGAGGCGATCACCGCAGCAACGAACCACCTAAGTTCCAAATACCTGAACGAATGCACGCTCTATGTGACGCTGGAACCCTGCGTCATGTGCGCTGGCGCCTTGTTTTGGAGTCAAATCGGGCGCGTGGTCGCCGGGGCTTCGGATCCCAAGCGGGGCTATACATTGCACGGTCCCCTTTTGCATCCCAAAACAGCCTGGTCCATGGGGCTCATGCACGATGAATGCGGAAGCCTCATGACGTCTTTTTTCCAATCCCTGCGGCATGGATGAGCGCTGGTTTTACCTCAAAACCCTCTTCGAGGGGTTCTTGGTCGGCGTGCCTTTTTGCCTAGGCCTGGGTCCCGTCATGTTTTCGATCATCCAGAACAGCATCGAACACGGGAGGTTCGTCGGTTTCATGTTGACCCTGGGGGTGGTGATTGCCGACATTCTCTTGCTGGTCCTAACATTCTCGGGGGTTGAAAACCTGTTGCCCGCTGAAATCAATTTTCGCCTTCCGGCCCAAATCATCGGAGGTTTGCTTTTGTTAGGCATGGCGCTTAACAATATTCTCCGAAAATCCCGCGCCTCTTACCAAAGCACGGGTCGCAAAACACCGTGGTTGTACCTGGGGATGGGATTTAGCATCAATTTCTTGAATCCAACCAATTGGATTTCTTGGCTGGCCATCATCGCCTACACATCGCAGGTATTGGATTACAACTATTACCAAAGCTTGAATTTCTTTACGGGAATTGTGCTCAGCGTTTTGGCGACCGAAACCGCGATATCCTTTGCGGCGCATCGCATCAAGCGATGGCTTACACCGCTCATTATGAGAAGAATACACCTAGGAACCGGGTTGATTTTTGGGGGTTCGGGTTTATACCTTCTTTTTCAATCCTTGCGAACCCTCTTTTTCGTATGCCTTACGATTTTCACCACGACCACGATTTTTACTTAGACTTCCTGGCTCGAAACGCCCGCGAAAGTATCATGCCTTTTTGCCTAGAAGGCCTGCAGGCGCTTGATGCCCGTCGAAAAGGGTGGGAGAACCTAGAGGTCCTGGAATTGGGTTGTGGAGAAGGAGGAAATCTGTTGCCCTTCGTAGAGGCGGGCTGCAAAGGAACCGGCATCGACCTCAACCAAAAGAAGATTGAATTTGGCCGTCAACGAATGGCCGAGCATATTGCATCAGGCCGAATGGACCTTCGGGGCGAGGACATCTACAACCCCGCCATCGAAGCCGAGTTCACGGGGCGCTTCGATTTGATTGTACTCAAGGATGTGATCGAACACCTTCCTGACCAGCCACGGGCCCTCAAACAAATGCAGAAATTCCTCAAAACCAATGGTTTACTTTTTATCGGATGGCCTCCGTGGACCATGCCTTTTGGGGGTCATCAACAAATTGCAGAGGGTTGGGTTCAAAAATTTCCTTGGATACACCTCCTGCCCCGTTCGTCCTACGAAGCCCTGCTAAGAGGGACGCGTCAAAGCGACGAAACCCGGGAGGAGTTGTTGTCCATCTACGATTGCGGTATTGGTATTCAACGCATGCACCGCATCGCCGCCAAAGCGGGTATGCCGATTTTACGCGAAACCCATTACCTGATTAACCCCATTTACGCCTACAAATTCGGATTGAAGACCCGCCAACAAATTCCAATACTTCGGTCTTTGCCTGTTATCAGGGACTTTCTGACCACTTCGGTCTACCTTTTGTTACAGAAGTAACGACTCGTCCCGCTCTTCGGTCAATACCAAGCGGGCTCTGGACCAAATCCACCAACCCCTGAGGGCCAAGATGGCAAAGACCGTGTACTGACCCGCCGTCGGAAGCATGCCTTTGTGGATATAAAGGCCCACAGACAACATATTAATAATCAACCACAAAGGCCAATTCCAGGTGTACCCGGCGGCCATCCATAACATGGCTGTAATCGCCAAGGCCGACGTCGTGGCATCCCAGACAACCACCGTGCTGTCTGTATAAAAACGCAACAAAAACCAAAACAAAAACCAAGCCAATAAACCGGATCCAACTCCTGCCCAAAAACCCTGGACATCCATGGTACGCACCGGCACGCGACCGTTCTCGGTCTTCCGCTGACCCCATGCAAACCAACCCACAAAACCCATCACGGTGTACCACCCGTTAATCACAGCGTCCGCATAAATCCCGTGAATAGCGCAGAGCACGACATAGGCCGATGTGCTCAAAACCCCGCTGATATAGCCCCGGCGACGACCGCCACCCAAATCCCAAACTCCCCAAATCCCCAGCAAGGCGGCCCCGGTTTCGACCCAAAAAGCCGTCCCCAGGGTACCCATTAAAGCTTGGCCTTGACTTCGACCCGTTCGTAACCCTCAATCAGGTCACCGACCTTGATATCATTGAAGTTTTGAATGTTAAGACCGCATTCGTAACCAGTCGCCACTTCTTTGGCATCCTCCTTGAACCGCTTGAGCGATGCCAATTCTCCGGTATAAATCACAACCCCATCGCGAAGAACGCGGACTTTGGTGTTTCGATTGATTTTGCCGTCCAAAACCATACAGCCGGCAACGGTGCCCACTTTGGTGATTTTGAATACTTCGCGGATTTCGACATTGGCGACAACTTTTTCTTCGACCGTTGGGGCAAGCATTCCTTCCATCGCGCTCTTGATTTCATCAATGGCGTCGTAAATGATGGAATAGGTGCGGATATCGATTTCTTCTTGTTCCGCCAGACGGCGTACCGATGCCAAAGGCCGCACCTGGAAACCAACAATAATGGCATCCGAGGCCGAGGCCAACATGATATCCGATTCGGTAATCTGGCCCACGCCTTTGTGGACCACATTTACCTGTATCTGCTTGGTAGACAATTGCAACAGAGAATCGCTCAAGGCTTCCACCGAACCATCCACATCGCCTTTGACAATCAGGTTAAGTTCTTTGAAATTACCGATGGCCAAGCGTCTTCCAATTTCATCCAATGTTATGTGTTTGCGGGTACGCATTCCCTGCTCCCTCATCAACTGCTGACGTTTGTTGCTGATTTCGCGAGCAGAAGATTCGCTCTCGGCCACATAGAAACGCTCACCAGCGGTGGGAGCAGTCGCAAAGCCAAGAATTTGAACCGGTTGAGCCGGGCCAACTTTGGCAATCTTTTGACCCCTTTCGTTTTGCAAAACCTTGACACGTCCATAATGAGCTCCTGCCAAAATAGGATCCCCAGTCTGCAGGGTCCCGGACTCGATGAGGACGGTGGCGACAACGCCCCGCCCTTTGTCCAAGGAGGCTTCGATAATGGTTCCAACAGCTCTTTTGTCGGGGTCGGCCTTGAGTTCAAGGATTTCGGCCTCTAAAAGAATTTTTTCGAGAAGTAACTCCACGTTCAAGCCCTTTTTGGCCGAGATTTCTTGGTCTTGGTATTTTCCACCCCAGCTTTCAACCAAAATATTCATGGCCGACAATTGCTCTCGGATTTTCTCGGGGTTGGCCTCCGGCCGGTCAATCTTGTTAATGGCAAAAATCATGGGCACACCGGCCGCCTGAGCGTGGCTGATGGCCTCTTTGGTCTGGGGCATCACCTTGTCATCGGCCGCAATGACGATAACGACAATATCGGTGACTTTGGCACCCCGAGCACGCATCGCCGTAAAGGCTTCGTGGCCCGGTGTATCCAAAAAGGTAATGTGTTTGTTGTTGGGAAGGGTCACTTCATAAGCACCGATGTGCTGTGTGATACCCCCCGCTTCGCCAGCGATCACATTGGCCTTGCGGATATAGTCAAGCAACGAAGTTTTACCGTGGTCAACGTGACCCATGATGGTAACAATGGGTGCCCGATCCTGCATGTTATCAGGATTGTCGGCTTCCTCCAACATCGGCTCGTCGGCAGCGGCGGAAATAAAGCTAACATCGTAACCAAACTCATCGGCAACCACCACAATGGTTTCGGCGTCGAGACGTTGGTTGATGGTTACGACAATACCCAAGGAAAAGCATTTCATAATGACTTCGCCAACAGCAACATCCATCAATCCAGCCAGTTCCCCGGTGGTGATAAATTCGGTAAGTTGCAGTTTGGTTTTGCCGCCCCTGTTGTCCTTGTTGTTGTCTTGGTTATTGCTTTCTTCACCTTCCAAACGCCGCATTTGTTTTTTGAACTTGGAGCGGGTATTGGTCCCCTTGCCGCTTTGTAGGCGTGCCAGGGTCGCTTTGATTTGATCTTGAATTTCTTTTTCGGTCAACTCGGCTTTGGGACCGGTCGCGCCGGGGCCCCGACGCCCTGGTACTTCGCCGGTACGACCCCTTGGTGGGCGGGCCGATACCGAGCCAACACCGCTAACACTGGGCCTTTGGTTGGGATCGGCGGTTGCCCCCGGGCCTGGTGTGCTACCATCAACCCGTTTACGCTTACGCTTGCCCACCTGGTCGGCGGCGGAGCTGGCAACGGGTTTGCGTTTTTCAAACTGCGTAACATCGATTTTGCCCAAAACCGTGGTGCCCTGAAGGCGGTCGGCCTTGGCGCGAATCAAGTCATCCGTTGGAGGAGTCGCTGCTGGTGTCGCTTCGGCTGTAGCGGCTTCGGCCGGTATTGCCTTGGCGGTTTCCGTTCCAGTGGTTTCGACCGATTCGGCCGAACGATCGCCCTGAGCAGGGGTTTCCAAGGAGGGTGTTTCGATAGCCGCGCCCTTGGCGGGTGCTTCGGTTACCGGGGTTTCTTCTTTTTTTCGTGATTTCTTGGGTCCTTTGCCGGTATCGGTGGCGCTCAAATCAATTTTGCCCACCACCTTAATGCC
>CAIOCC010000101.1 GCA_903856555.1 uncultured Bacteroidota bacterium | reverse complement strand
ACCTACGGGAACATTGACTTTGGTACGGTGAAAGGCTTGACGTTGACCTACGATTTGCGTCGTACCGGCAATGTTCGCCTCAACGCCAGCTACACCCTGCAGTTTGCCGATGGTACTGGTTCAGCTCCAGACCAGGCCGCCAACATCATCCAGGCCGGTATCGACAATTTGCGTACCCCCATTCCATTGAGTTTTGATGCTCGTCATCGCTTGGTGGCCAATTTGGACTTCCGCTTTGGAACAGGCAAGACCTACGACGGACCCCGAATTGGGGGCTTCGGCTTGCTGGAAGGGGTTGGTTTCAACTTTGTAGCCAATGCGATTTCCGGTACACCGTATTCGCGTCAGACCATTGTAACTCCTGATGGAGATGCTGCTGGCGGTCTAACAGGCCGTACGACCCTCAAGGGTGGAATTAACGGTTCACGTTTGCCTTGGCAGTTCCGTATGAATTTCCGGGTGGACAAAGATTTCAATTTTGTGATGGGTCGCAAGGCTGATGGCAAACCCCGCGAAGCTTCGGTCAACGTCTATCTGCAGATTATCAACCTCTTTGATAACCGCAACATCACCGGTGTTTACCAATTCACCGGGGACCCCTCCGACGATGGTTATTTGACCAGCAACTTGGGTGCTCAGCAATTGGCTTCCGTGATTGATCGTCAAGCATTCTACGATTTGTACCGCGCATCCATGGCCGATCCTGGGAACTTCTCTTTACCCCGTCGTACACGTTTGGGCGTTCGTCTTAATTTCTAATTCCCCAATCGCCTCCTTTTTTAGAACCATCCTCTTATAGAAATCAAGCAGCTATGAAGCGAATTCTTTTAGTCACCTGTCTAATGTCCTGCCTATGGGGTGCCGAGGCCCGGGAAGCTCTCAATGTCCCCACAAGGGCGGAGGGAGACGCACGCAAGTTTATTGCGCGGGTTGCAGCCACTTGCAATCCTCCGGCTTCCAGGGTCAACTTGGACATCAACAATGTTCGGGCCATGATTCTGCGTGGGAATGACTACTGGTGGGATCAGGGAGGAAGCGGCAATGCCCGTTACGAAATTCCCAAGTTGGATGATCCAACAGCTCCCAAAAAGCATTCGCTCTTTGCGGGTTCGGTTTGGGTAGGGGGGATTGATGCCAACGGTCTGCTCAAAATTGCCGCCCAGACCTATCGTCAGGCGACGGTTTTGGGTGCCGGCTGGTGGGCAGGTCCTTTGTCTTTGGTGGATGCGACCATTACCAACGACCAGTGCAAGATCTGGGACAAACATTGGAAGCTGAATCGTCGTCAAGTCCAAGACCATATCAACGCGATTTCGACGGCCGACCCCAATTATGTGATTCCCCAAGTTATTCGGGAATGGCCTGTCAGCGGTGATTTAACTGCCGGGCAGGATCCGAACATGGCCCCCTACGTGGATGCCGATGGTAATGGTTCCTACACCCCCGATGGAGGAGACTATCCTTTTATTTACGGGGATCAGAGTATTTGGTTTGTGACCAACGATAAGGGGAATACCCCTGGTTCGGGTTCTACGCCGATTGGTATGGAAATCCAAACCCAGGCTTTTGGTTACCAGTCCAACGATGAGTTGAACAACATGACCTTTTATTACAACAAGATCATTAACCGCTCCACCATTCGATTGGATTCTTGTTTTATGGCTCAGTGGGCGGATCCGGATTTGGGTAACTACACTGATGACTTTGTAGGTTGCGATGTGCCTCGCGGTTTGGGTATTTGTTACAACGGTGACGACGACGACGAGGGTATCCAAGGTTACGGTATCAACCCTCCGTCTATAGGTATTGACTTTTTTGAAGGTCCCTTTGCCGATCCCAATGACGGCATTGACAACGACCGGGATTGCACGGTGGATGAATTTGTAGCTGGAGGATGCGACCCAGAGCCCCGAACCGAGCGGATCATCATGGCCAAGTTCTTGTATTTCAACAACGATGGTCAGCCCAACGGAAACCCAACAACAGCCGAGAATGCCTACAATTACATGGTAGGCCGTTGGAGGGACAATACCCGCATGGTATATGGGGGTAATGGGTACCCTGGATCCGGGGGTTCACAACCCACCATCAACAGTGGTCTTATGTTCCCCGGTGGATCCGATCGTCAATACGGTTGGGGTGTCGGTGGATCGTGCCAGAACCCCATCGCGACACCGTTTGATTGGAGCGAAAATGCACCTGGACCCGGCGCGAATCCCAACGTACCTGCCGACCGTCGTTTTGTACAGTCGGCTGGTCCTTTCACACTGCAACCGGGTGCCGTCAATTATGTTACCATCGGTGTAGTTTGGGCGAGGGCTTCATCAGGAGGTGCCAGAGGATCGTTCAATTTGCTTTTGAAGGCCGACTCCAAGTCCCAGGCTTTGTTTGATAACTGTTTCAAAACCATCGATGGCCCCGACGCCCCGGATGTAGATATCACCGAGCTGGACCAGGAGCTCATCCTGACGTTCTCTTACAAGCCTACCAGCAATAATTATCGCCTGGGTTATCGGGAATTGGATCCCATCATCAAGGCCTTGAATGATAACCGGCCGGTCGGTCAACCAGCTTATGATTCGGTTTATAAGTTCGAAGGTTTCAAGGTCTATCAATTATCGGCTTCCAATGTATCGACTGGTGAGTTGGATGATCAGTCCAAGGCCCGTATGGTTTACCAAGGCGATATCCAAAACTCCGTGGATCGGATTATCAACTGGGAGTTTGATACCGATTTGGAGCAGTCGGTCCCCTTCCTGGCCGTCAATGGCGCCAACAAAGGGGTCAACATGACCCTCAAAATCAACAGAGATGCTTTCGCCGAAGGCTCCGACCAGTTGGTCAACTTCAAAAAGTATTACTACACGGTCATTGCCTACGGCTACAATAATTATGCTCGCTACGATATCGTTACGGATACCGGTCAGCAGAAGCCTTATTTGCCAGGCCGTAACAATGTCAAAACCTACACAGGTATTCCGCACAAGTCAGAGCCCACCTTTGATGGTTTGGTCCTCAACAGTGTTTACGGAGATCAACCCGAGGTTCGTCGCATAGAAGGTGTTGGCAACGGAGGCAATATCATCGAGATTGATAGCCTGGACGTGTTGACCATTCTGGAAAACGGATTTATGCCTACGCCTCTTTATAAGAAGAATGCCGCGCCAATCAACCTCAAGGTCATTGATCCAACCGCCGTACCGGAGGCTGATATGCGTTTGTTCATGTACAAGGGAACGCCGGGTTCGGTTACGACCGTGGACGATCAAGGTCGTTGGTATGTGGTCTTGGGGGATACCGGTTCAGCTTCTTTGGATACCATTTACTCCGATACTGTTTTGGTAGCGGGTAATGAACAAATTTTGGGTTACTACGAAACCACCGCTGTTTTCAAGCGTATTGGATTGAGCGCAACGATTCGTAATTCCAAGAATCCGGGTGAAGATCCAGCCGGCGGAAACGGTGTCTTGTTCTCAACCTTCAGCTACCAAAATCCTCAAAATTCTTGGCTTTCCTTCTTGCCGGATGATGAGCGTCTCGAAATTTTTGACTGGATTCGGAGCGGTACACCGCGCTCGGATTCAACCCCACAGAATCCAGCAGGCTTGATTCCTCCAGGGGATCCACAACGGTTCTTTGAGAATATTGCCGAAGATGAGTGGACCGGTCAGGGCGCCAATCCTCAGGTACGTGGTGGGACTTGGGCCCCCATGCTCTATGCAGCGCCAGCTGCTTGGTGGCCAGGCCTTTGGAATTTCTTGCCCGGTGTCACCGGTGTCGGTGCCCTCAATCCCGAGGTTCGTTATTCCTATTTCAAAATTGACAAATTGGCTTCGGTGGATGTTGTAATCACCAAAGACAAATCCAAATGGACCAGGGCCTGTGTTATTGAGACCTGCGAAGATTCACTCCTGGCCCAAAACAAACAAGTGCGTAACCGCATTCGTGTGGCACCTTCGGTTGACAAGAAAGGCAATCCCGATGGGGATCCGCGCAATGGTTTGTCTTGGTTCCCAGGATACGCCATCAACTTGGAAACCGGCGAGCGATTGAATATTTCTTTCGGTGAGGATAGCCGTTATTCATCCATTGCCGGTCACCCGCATGGTGATATGGAATGGAACCCAACGGACTCATTCTTCTCGGTGAGTGGTCAGAATTTCCGGGTGCCCATGGGCGGTAGGCACTTCATTTACGTGATGAATTCCCGCTACGATCAGGCAGATGTTACCTGGCGTCAGTTGAACAAGCAAGTTGGTGTCGCTTCGCCGGTTAACAACCCCAAGGCCATGACACTGCCTGATTTTCGTTTGTTCTACAACGGCGTTCTGTACACCTCGGTGCCTCTGCTCCGTCCAGGCAAGACCCTCTTGGATAACGATTACACCGCCAAAATCCGGATATCACGCAGGTATTCCAAATTTGTGACGGATACGGCCGGTATCAACAAGGGGAACCCTCATTACTTGGTGAATCTGCGCAGCATTGCTCCCCGTAAGAAGGTTCTAGATGTGGCCAAGTCAGCCCTCGATTTGATTCGGGTTGTTCCCAATCCATACTACGGTGCCTCCAATTACGAGGTGAGCCAGATTGATAACCGAGTCAAAATCACCAACTTGCCAACCAAGTGTACGGTCCGTATTTATACTCTCAACGGAAACCTCATCCGGACATTGCGCAAAGACGACCCGACCGCTACCTACCTAGATTGGGATCTGTTGAACCAAAACAAAGTACCAATTGCCAGTGGTTCCTACCTGATTCACGTGGATGCTCCTGGTATCGGCGAGAAAACCGTGAAGTGGTTTGGTGTACTTCGTCCGGTGGATCTGGATACTTTCTAAACGACATTAACCGAAACCCAAATTAAGACGTGGTGATGACTATGAAATTCCGTATCGCATGCTTAGGAACCCTGATGCTGGTTTCGGCTGCAAGTTTTGATGCCTTGGCCGGTAACCCGGATCGTCGAGGACAGGCCGGTGCAACCGAGTTGCAAATCATGCCATGGGCCCGTCAGGCCGGTTGGTACGGTGTCAATTCGGCCAATGTCAAGGGTCTCGAAGCCGAGCGCCTCAACGTGGCTGGTTTGGCCTTGGGTGGCAAAACCGAATTGTATTTCTCAAGGACCAATTGGTTGAGTGGTTCAGAAATCTACATGAATGCCTTTGGTTTGGCTCAGCGCTTGGATGAATCCAGTGTTTTGGCTGTATCGGTGATGAGCGTTGACATGGGTGCCATTGATATTACCACGGTCAACAACCCAGACGGTGGCCTCGGTACCTTCAAGCCCACGATCGCTAATCTTGGTGTATCGTACGCCCGCTCTTTTTCGAATCGTATTCACGGTGGCGCTTCTTTGCGCGTTGTTACAGAAGGAACTTCCGATGTGAATGCGTCGGGTGTTGCGTTTGACGCGGGGATTCAGTATATCACGGGTCCCGATGACCGTATCAAGTTCGGTATTGCGTTGCGCAATGTTGGCACGCCTATTTCCTTTACGGGGGATGGACTTGCTGCACGTGGTGTCATGCAGGGTAGCACGGTTCCGTTGACCTTGTCCCAGCGTTCACAGACCTTGGAACTCCCTTCCTTGATGAACATTGGAGGATCTTACGACTTTTATTTTGATGCCGAGAAGGTGAATCGCTTAACGGTCGCTGCCAACTTTACCTCCAACTCCTTTACCAACGACCAGTACGGGGTGGGTGCGGAGTATGCGTTCGGAAAAATTGCTGCGATCCGTGCGGGTTATCAATACGAGGATGCGGGTTCCGATCCTGAATTTACCCAAAATGTGCACACAGGTTTGAGTTTTGGT
>CAIOCC010000100.1 GCA_903856555.1 uncultured Bacteroidota bacterium | reverse complement strand
AGTCAAAGATTGGTCTGCCGAAGACCAAGCGATTTTCCATCAAGCCGATGGGGTAGCCGAGTACGGTAAGTGTGTGGAGATTTCAACCAAAGCGGCCATCCGCGAAATGGTATTGCCCGGTCTATTGGCCGTGGCGGTTCCTGTGGTGGTGGGCTTCACCTTCGGCGCGGAGCCGTTGGGCGGCATGTTGGCCGGAGTCACCGTGTCAGGGGTCTTGATGGCGATCTTCCAATCCAACGCTGGTGGCGCTTGGGATAATGCCAAGAAAATGTTCGAAGAAGGCGTCGAAATCAATGGCAAAACCTACTACAAAAAATCCGAACCGCACAAGGCGGCGGTCGTGGGTGATACCGTCGGCGATCCGTTCAAGGACACTTCCGGGCCTTCGCTCAATATTTTGTTAAAGCTGATTTCGGTGGTAGCCCTGGTCATGGCCCCTGCGTTGGTGGACAAGGACAAGATCAAGTCCGCTGTTGCACCCGTAGCTCCCGCTGTTGAAACCGTTCAAAGCGTCGAGGCACCTGCCGAGCAGGCTCCTGCTGCCGAACAGGTTGCGCCGGTGGCACCGTAAGGAAGTCCGAACGATACGATCGTTGTTATGAACGGGTCTTGTCCTTGGGACAAGACCCGTTTTTTTTGTCGAATGGCCCCAAAAAAAAGAAGATGGCCTAAAACAGGCCGCCCAATTCGGTTTCGATTTTGTGAATGATTTCACCAAAATCTTCGGGCTTGTCCGCAAAATTGATTTGATCCACCGGAATGATTAGCAATTTGCCCTGCTGGTAATTTTCAATCCAAGCCTCGTACCGTTCGTTCAAGCGTTTGAGGTAATCCAATCGGATGTTGTCTTCGAAATCGCGACCCCTCTTTTGGATTTGACGAACCAAGGTGGGAACCGAGGCACGTAGATAGATAAGAAGATCCGGGGCTTTGAGGTGGGCACTCATGGCCTCAAAGAGGCGGCCGTAGTTGTCAAAGTCACGGGTACTCATCAGCCCCATGGCATGCAGGTTGGGCGCAAAAATATGCGCGTCTTCGTAAATCGTCCGGTCCTGAACGGTGGGATGGGCCTTGGCCGACATCTCTTGGTTTTGGCGGTACCGCGAATTCAAAAAATAAATCTGCAAATTGAAGGACCAACGTTGCATATCCTCGTAAAAGTCGTTGAGGTAAGGGTTGTGGTCAACCTCTTCAAAATGAGGCTCCCAGCCATAATGACGGGCCAGCATTTCGGTGAGGGTGGTCTTTCCGGAACCGATATTTCCGGCAACGGCGATGTGTTTGCTCATGGTCGACGAATATACCCTAAAAACCCATGATTTCCCTCACTTTTTGGAGGGTTTCAACGGCGGATCGCTTGGCTTTTTCGGCGCCGTATTGGCGAATTTCTTCGATTTTTTTGCGCTGGGATTCCAATTCCAAAATGCGCTCTCTCAAAGGCGCGAGGAAGGTGACCATATCTTCGGCCAGTTGTTTTTTGAGATCGCCGTAACGAACCGTGCAACGCGCATAGGCATCGCGATACTCTTCAACCACATCGGGCGACGAGACGAGGCCCAGGAGGCTGTAGAGGTTCGCAACGGCGCCATCGGGCGTGCTGTTGGGTTGGGTGGGGCCGGTATCGGTCACGGCACGCATGATTTTCTTACGAATGGAGGCTGGATCCTCTGCCAAAAAGATGGCATTGCCTTCGCCCTCTGATTTCCCCATTTTGCCGCTGCCGTCCAGGCCGGGAACTTTGATGAGTTCGCTGCTTTGGGAGGTTCGGTAGGGTTGGGGTTCCGGGAACCAATCCACCTTGTAAAAGTGGTTGAACCGCTGGGCAAAATTTCGAGCCATTTCCAGGTTTTGTTCCTGGTCTTTGCCGACCGGAACTTTTTGGCCGCGGTGGATCAAAATATCCGCAGCCATGAGCACCGGGTACGTCAGCAGGCCCGCGTTGACATTGTTGGGTTGGGTGCGGACCTTGTCTTTGAACGAGGTGCAGCGCTCCAATTCGCCGACATAGGCATGCATGTTGAGCAGAAGGTATAGCTCGGCTGTTTCGGGCAAATCACTTTGGACATACAACGTGCATTGCTCCGGGTCCAAGCCAGCGGCCAGGTATTCCGCCAAAACGGTGTGGACCCGTTGACCGGCCAGACCAGGCTCTGGGTGCGTTGTCAGGGCATGGTAATCCGCAATAAAAAAATAACAGTCGTGGCGGGCCTGCATCTCAACAAATTGACGGAGGGCCCCCAGGTAATTGCCCAAATGAAGGCGGCCCGTTGAACGAATGCCAGATACGACTTTGATCTTATTCTCCATGGTGCAAAATACGGGGTGGGCGCCTTATCTTGACCCGTGATGCCCCTTTCAGGCCCCTTTCCCCAAAGCGCCGACGAACTATACCAAAGCATACGACAATACCCGTGGCGTTTTGGTTACTACCGGTTCAGAGCCTACCTGTGTTTATTTTACTTTGGACTCTTTTTTGGGTTATCGTACCCTTTTTTTCGTTGGTGCATGGTGGACAGTCGTCGCTACAAATGGGCCCTGAAGTGGCGCGCCGTTTGGGCTCGCAGTATTGCCGTTTTGTTTGGCATCCGTATTCGTTTGGAAGGCAAGGTGCCTTTGGATTCCGGCAGACTCCTGGTGGTGGCGAACCATTTTTCGTATTTGGATATTCCGGTTTTGGCCGCCGCACTCCCGCTGGATTTGCATTTTGTTGCGAAGTCTGAACTTCTACGCATTCCGTTTTTTCGACATTTTTTTCGGACCATGGACATTGCCATCCCCCGCGGTTCGGCCCAAGGATCGGTGAAGGCCTACAAGCGGGCCGAGGCATTTTGGACCCGCGGTTCCGCCGTTGTGGTCTTTCCGGAGGGAGGGATTTTGGCGCAGGCTCCCCACATGACGCCTTTCCGGGTTTCACCCTTTGCAATGGCTCTTCAGCAAGGGGCTACGATCTTGCCCGTATCTTTGCCCGATACGTGGAAAATACTCCCCGAATGCCCCTATCATTTTTTGCGTCCCGGATTGTGCCGGGTTCGGTTGTTGGAACCTTTGAACGTTACCGAGCTCAACACGGACGAAAGGAGTCTGCGCAATCGTTGCTTCGATAGCATTGCCGAAGATTTGTCCCGTACCGCCCCCATCGTATCGACTACACAACGCTAAGCACATGAAGGTCAACCTCGAAACTCTGGAGCGCATCACCCACCTGGCCCGTTTGGAATGGGACCCGGATCGGGCCGATGCCATGCTCGAAGACATGAATCGTTTCCTGGAATACGCCAGGGTTTTGGATCAGGCCCCCACCGAAGGGGTCGCTCCGTTGGTTTACATGAATGAAAACGGCTTGCCGCCCCGTGAAGATCGGGTCATCGCCGAAACCAACCATGAGGAGGCCCTCATGAACGCCCCATCCAAGGATTCTGATTATTTCCGGGTCCCCAAAGTCCTCAAGAAATCCGGCGGATGATTCAGGATAGCACGGTCATCGCTCTGCAGGGAATCCAACGATTGTACCGGATGGGGGATGAAACCATCTACGCCCTTCGTGGGGTGGATTTGAGCATCGAGCGCAACGAGTATGTGGCCTTGATGGGGCCTTCGGGTTCTGGGAAATCGACCTTGATGAATTTGATTGGTTGCCTGGATTCTCCCAGCGCCGGTTCTTATTGGCTCAACGGCCAAGACGTTGCTGGTTTGAGCGATAATCAATTGGCGCAGATTCGTAACAAAGAAATAGGATTTGTCTTTCAAACGTTTAATCTACTGCCCCGCTTGTCGGCCTTGGACAACGTGGCGTTGCCACTCATTTATGCCGGGGTTTCAGAAGCCCAACGCCGAGAAAGAGCACTCGAGGTTCTGAACCAAGTGGGTCTAGGAGATCGGGTTTCTCACAAGCCCAACGAGTTATCCGGGGGCCAACGGCAGCGCGTGGCGGTGGCCCGTGCATTGGTCAATCGACCTTCCTTGATTTTGGCCGATGAGCCCACCGGTAATCTGGATTCCAAGACATCCATCGAAATCATGGAACTTTTTGCTACGATTCATGCCTTGGGCAATACCATCGTTTTGGTAACCCACGAAGAAGACATCGCTCGGCACGCCCATCGAATGGTCCGCCTCAAAGACGGGGTGGTCGAATCCGATCAAAACCAAAAACCCCAGCGCGTTGGTTCGACTTCACCATCGCCCCTGAACGATCCTGCATGAAAATTTATACCAAAACCGGGGATGCTGGTCAAAGCTCCTTGCTTGGAGGACAACGGGTTTCCAAATCGGACCCCCGGCTCGAGGCTTACGGCACCATCGATGAGCTGAATGCCTGGATTGGGCTGCTCAAAGAGCAGGAAGGCATGGAGACCTACCGTGACCTCCTGACCCGAATCCAGGAAGCCTTGTTCACCCTGGGATCGCATTTGGCGGCCGAAAATGCACAGCAGGTCCAGGCCTGGAAACTTCCGGCCATCCCGGTTGATTTGGTGCCAGCCATGGAATTGGAAATGGACCGTATGGATGCCGAGCTGCCGCCCCTCCGGAATTTTATCTTGTCCGGGGGTCATCCGGTTTCAGCCATGTGCCAGGTCGTCCGTACCGTCTGCCGACGGGCCGAGCGACAAGCCGTGGCCTTGACCGAATCCCTTCCCGAGGAGGGCGACCGGCTGGCCCCGGTCATCATCACCCTGAATCGGTTATCGGATTATTTCTTTGTCCTGGCCCGGGATATACTCCGTGCCAGGGGTTGCGAAGCCACCTTGTGGAACCCTGCGCGGGGGACTTGACTGGTTGCACGAATCGTCTATCTTTGCCTACAATTCAAAATTACCTATGTATTGGACGCTCGAATTGGCTTCTCACCTCGAAGACGCCCCTTGGCCCGCCACCAAGGAGGAACTGATCGATTACGCCATTCGGTCAGGGGCCCCCATGGAGGTCATCGAAAATTTACAGGAACTCGAAGACGACGGGGAACCGTACGAAACGATTGAAGAAATCTGGCCGGATTATCCGACCAAGGACGATTTCTTTTTTAACGAAGACGAATACTAAGCAAGGACATCCGGTCCCTGAGAATGCGGGACGGTTTCCTAGGAATTGGGTTGCTTGCGCTCAAAGCGCTGACGCAAGAGTTCCACCGTGGTCGAAAAGGCCAAAGCGAAATACAAATAACCTTTGGGCACTTCGAAGTGGAAACCTTCCACCAGAAGCATAAATCCAATCAACATCAAGAAGGAGAGTGCCAGAATTTGGAGCGAAGGTTGCTTTTGGATGAATTGCCCAATTTGATCTGCCAAGGCGAGCATGACGCCCATCGAAATGATAATGGCGGCAATCATTACCTGAATTTGATCGCTGAGGCCTATGGCTGTCAAAATGGAGTCAAACGAAAAGACCATGTCAATCAAAACAATTTGGGCAATCAGCCAAGTCCCGGCTTTGGCGCTTTTCTTTTTGGAGGGGGCCTCGTCGGGGTGTTCTCCTCGGTGCTCCAAGTGGTTGACTTTGGAATGTAATTCGGAGGTCGTTTTGGCGAGTAGGAAAAGTCCGCCGCCCAATAGCACCAAATCCTTGGTACTAGGGGACCAAGGTCCCAGGGTAAAGAGGGCCTCGGTTAGGCCAAGCAACCAGCTAATGCTCAACAACAAAATGATTCTGAATCCAAGGGCCAGGAGCAAGCCCAGACGCTGAATTTTGCGACGCTCCACGGCCGGGAGCTTATCGGTTAGAATCGAAATAAAGATAATGTTATCAATTCCTAGGACGATTTCCAGGATTGTAAGGGTTAACAAGGAGACCAACCATTCCATGCGGAAAAATTAAAATATTGAAGAGGACTAGGATTGCAATAGATGAGACAGGAGCTCAATCATAGTGTGCTCGGAACGCAATCAAAGAATCAGCAGCGCGTCCCCGTAGGCAAAAAAACGATATTTTTCGCTGATGGCCACGCGGTAGACTTCGCGCAAAAATTCTTGACCTGCAAAAGAAGAGGCAATCATCAAGGAGGTGGATTCCGGTAATTGAAAATTCGTCAAAAGGGAATCTGCTAACTGAAAGTTATGCGGAGGAAACATGAATTTATCGGTCCAACCGGTGGTCGGTTTGACTTTGCGACCGGCTGACATGGAAGCTTCCAAGGCCCGAAGCGTCGTGGTTCCTACCGCACAAACACGGTGATTGTTCATGAGGCTGCGGTTGATGACTTGGGCCGCGTTTTCATCCACCTCAAAGAATTCGGATTCAGGCTTGTGCTTGGTAAGATCTTCGACCTCAACCGGTTTAAAGACACCGAGACCAACGTGCAATGTGATTTCGGGGGTTTCGATACCTTTCAATTCCATGCGCTTGAGAACCGCCCTGCTAAAATGCATGCCGGCTGTAGGAGCAGCAACTGCGCCAATCCTCTTGGCAAAAATGGTTTGGTAGCGTTCCTCGTCTTCGGGCTGTACCTCCCTTCCCATTTCCTTGGGCAGAGGTGTTTCTCCAAAGGTGGTGAGGGCTTTGCGGTAACCTTCGTCATCACCATCAAAAATGAATCGAATGGTCCTGCCGCGGGAGGTGGTATTGTCCACCACTTCGGCGATTAACTCGTCGTTTTCTCCAAAATAAAGCTTGTTGCCTACCCGAATTTTCCGGGCCGGATCGACCAAGGCATCCCACATGCGCATTGATGCGTTCAATTCTCTCAGCAAAAAGACTTCGATCATGGCACCGGTCTTCTCTTTGTTGCCATACATGCGGGCCCGGAAGACTTTGGAATTGTTCAAAACCAAGCTATCGCCTTCGCCGAACAGGTCCAGGATATCCCGAAATTGCCGGTGTTCGATGGTTTGGGTTTTGCGGTTGATGACCATCATCCGAGAATCATCCCGGTTGGGCAGCGGTTGGGCAGCGATCAGGCTGGAGGGGAGCTCGAACTTAAATTCGGATAATTTCAAGGGCAGGGGTGTTTTTTGGGAAGAAAGGCCAAAGATAATGTAAACTTGAGGCGTTAATCCGAATCGTTTTGCAGGGTCCAGTTTCAAAAACAGGCATGGGGTTGTTTCCCTTTCGAGAAGGGGCCAGGATGGCCTTTTTTTCGCTTTGGTCCAATCGTTTGCGGACCTTCCTGTCCTTGTTGGGGATTTCGATCGGAATTTTCACGGTCATCACGGTTTTTACCTTGGTGGACTCCTGGGAATTGCAGATCCGTAGCTCCCTTGCCAATCTGGGGAACGATGTGGTTTATGTCGAAAAGTGGCCCTGGGGCTTCAATTCCGAATACCCTTGGTGGAAATACATGGCCAGGCCCCAACCATCGTACCGCGAATTTGTTGAATTGCAACAGCGCAGCCGCAACCGGGCCAAAGTGGCCATGATGGTGGACCTGGAATTGGATAAACTCACTGCCCCTGGCCGCGTTCGCAACCAGGTCAAGGCCTATGCCGTATCCCACGATTACCCCCAACTGAGATCCTTTGAATTGGAGCGAGGGCGTTTTTTTCAGCCTTCTGAATCGGCTGCCGGTGCTCGAAGGGTGGTCTTGGGCGCTCAATTGGCCAAGGATTTGTTTGGGAGCTCCGAGCTAGCCATTGGGCGCAGCCTACGAGCCATGGGCCAGAAGGCCCTAGTGGTCGGTGTCGTTCGATTGGAAGGGAACAATTCAGCCAATACCAGCCTGGATGAGGTCGTTCTACTGCCTTTGCAGTGGCTACGCAAAACCAAGGGCAGTCGTTTTGAAGATTTTTATCCTCTCTTAATCACCAAACCGGGATCGGGCGTGCCTGCTTCCGAGTTCAAAGCCGAATTGAAGGGCCACATGAGGGCCATACGCCGGCTATCCCCCCGCAAAGAAGATAATTTTGCCCTCAATCAACTTTCACTCATCGCCAATCAACTCCAAAACACCTTTGCCACCCTCGGGATCATTGGTTGGCTGGTCGGTGGATTTTCGTTGTTAGTGGGCGGTTTTGGGATTGCCAACATCATGTTTGTATCGGTCTACGAACGGACCCCCCAAATTGGTATCCAAATGGCCCTGGGCGCCCGGCGTTCCTTTGTCATTTTGCAGTTTTTGATCGAATCGGTCGTCCTGAGTTTGATGGGGGGGATCGTGGGTTTGGTCGGGGTTGGCCTGTTGGTTTTGGTCCTCAACGCCTGGTTGGACCAAGAATTGGTTCTGCTTTGGCAAAATGTAGCCACCGCCTGTGTGATATCGGCGTTGATTGGCTTGATCGCAGGTGTTTTGCCGGCAGTCCGGGCCGGTCGCATGGATCCGGTTGAAGCCATTCGCCAATCCTAGCCCATCCCCTCGCTCTTCTTAACCGATGAGCACGTGAGCTTTGGGGTAACTGTAATTCTGGTTCTCGCTTTTGGAGGCCAGGGCAAAGGCCAGGGTGAGGGTTCCAACGCGTCCTACAAACATGGATAACATCAGAATAGCTCGGCCTGCCGAACCCATGGCCATCGTGGGGCCCCGGGTTAGGCCCACGGTGCAAAAGGCTGAAACTTCTTCAAAAACCAGGTCAAGAATGGGAATGCTGGGCTCCAAAACCGCCAAAACAAAGGTGCAGACAAAGACATAGGTGGCCGCAAAAAAGAAAATGGTATAGGCCTTGTTGAGGAGGTCAAAAGGGATGGAACGTCCGCCTAGTTCCAATTGTCTTTTGTTACGGATTGTTGACCAAACAGCTAATACCAACAGGGTAAAGGTGGATGTTTTGATACCGCCCGCGGTCGAGCCGGACCCTCCACCGATGAACATCAAGAAGATCATGAGCAGGCAGGCGGGCACTCCGAAACTCAAAACATCCAGGGTATTAAAACCCGCCGTTCGAGCGGAGGCGGACGCAAAAAAGGAGTCAATCAAGACCCGTGCCGTGCTCTGACCGGCGAGCGTCCCTCCTGCTCTGTACTCCAAAAAACCAAAGAGCAAGGTTCCGAATAGGAGCAAGAACACCGCCGTCCAAACCGATATACGGGTGGAGAGCTTCCATTTTTTCCAGGGCGCCTGTAACCTTCCTATGATTTGGCGGTAACCCAAAAGATCACGAAGGACCGGAAATCCTAGGCCGCCAAAAACAATTAACAAAGCGACCACCAACCGGAGAACGGGGGCGTGGTAAAGAAAAGGCTCCGCCAAACCGGCGGTGTACAACGAAAAGCCCGCATTGTTAAAGGCAGAAACGGAATGAAAAATGGAATGAAAGGCTTTGACGGATGGTTGATCGGCAAAGGGAGCCTCCATCGGCCAAGACAAATAAATTAAAAGGGCACCTCCCAATTCAAAGAGAAGCGAAAAATAGATAATCTGTCCAAGCAACTTTTTGGCATCAAACAAGGTCTCTTCGGACATAAAGTCCTTGATCATCGCCTGATGGGAAATACCCACCCCCTTCTTCAAAAAAAGAGCAAAAAAGGTGGCAAAAGTCAAGATGCCGATACCGCCCAATTGAATGAGGCCCAACAACACCCATTGGCCTTTGATCGTGAGTACTTGACCTATATCAATGGTGGACAGTCCGGTGACACAGGCCGCAGAAACCGAGGTAAAAAGGGCATCCTCAAAACCCAGTCCATACCGACCAACGCTCATTTGCGGTAACATCAAAAGTCCGGTCCCCGCAAGAATTAACAATAGAAAAGAAAAAATAAGGGTAGCGGCCGGCTTGAGTTGAACGGTGACCACGGAATTGCTGAGCCGAACGATTTCTTGCCCTGCCAATCCTATCGCCAGGGTGTGCACAAACCAGGCATAGGGGAGAAGCTGATCGTAGGATTCAACTTGAGTCGCAAACCACGGTTGACCTATTCCGGCCAACAGTCCTTCCAAAGCCCAAAGGCCCAGTAGCAGGGTCTCCAAAGGACTTGAAACCAAGAATTGCAGGCCAAAACGTGCGTAGAGCCAACGGATGAGAAAGCGAATCCCAAAAATTCCCATCAGGGAATTTTGGTAATTGATGACTTCAAATTGACCTTCCAGGCTCAAAGGGAACCCAAAGTACAAGACCATCAAGGCCACCGATGCCAGGGTGCCGATGGTTCGTATCCAAACCAAAACACCTTCTACCGGCGCTTGCCATCGGAGCAAGCGAAGAAACCAGGTGGATTGAAAAAAAGGCAAGGCCGCTTTTTTAGGTGGGGAGGGAATTCAAATGGCTTAGAACTTCCGCCAAAACTAAAGGCTGCGTGCCGGATTTGAGGCAGGCCAGACCACCGCAGAGGTTGGACCAAGCCGCAATATCTTGGACCGACATGCCCGCGGCATAAGCGCTGGTGGCCGCTGCAATCACCGAATCGCCCGCACCGCAGACATCCACCACTTCAACAGGCTTTGTTTCAAGGCGCCCAAATCCTTGGTCATCCATCCAACAGAGACCCTGGTCCGCCATGGTCACCAGCAACAAACGACAAGAAAGTCGTTCCCTGGCTTCGGCGCAGGCCTCTTCCAATTCCGAAGTCTCGGTCCGAATTTTACGTTGGAGGGCCTGCTCCAGTTCTTTGAGGTTGGGTTTGAACAAGTCCACCCCCTTGAATTCCCAAAAGTGCAGGTGTTTGGGGTCAACGCAAATCGGAATCCCCCGTTCTCGACCTTTTTGGATGAATCGAGCAATACGCTCGGGGTTGAAAAAACCTTTTTCGTAGTCCTGCAAAACCAGAGCATCGCAGCCTTCCAGCGCCAGGTCCAGTCCATGTTCCAAGTGGAGATCAATGCCCGGATGCTGAGGGTTTCTTTGTTCACGGTCCACCCTCAAAAGGTGCCTTTTTCCATCCAGGAATCGGGTTTTGTGGGTGGTTGGAACATCCGAAAGGGCGCCCAAATAACAGTCGCTAATCCCTGCGTTTTGGAGTAAGTCCCGAAGGATCCCTGCCTCGGGGTCTTGGCCTACCGTGGCCAAAAGATGAACATCAAGACCCAATCCCGCCAAGTTGAGGGCGACATTGCCGGAGCCTCCTACACGGTGTTGCCATTCGAAGAGATCCAATACTTCAACAGCTGCTTCGGGGGACTGTCTGCTGACATGACCAATCCCGTAGGTGTCCAGGATTAAATCCCCGGCCACCAAGATGCGAAGCGAGGGCCAAAGCGGAAGCTCAGCCGACACGGTGCTCAACCAATCGTTCTTCGATGGCCGTCCGTATTCGACGGGCGGCCTCCAAAAGTTTGTCTTCTGAACTGGCCGTTGACAAACGCAGGCAGTCGGGGCAACCAAAGGCATCCCCGGCCACGGTGGCCACGCGGGCCTCTTCAAGCAGAAATTCCGCCACCCTTTCGGCATGGCCCAAGGGTTCTCCCCTCCAGGGAAGGTTGAACCAGTCTGAAATACGTGGAAAAAGGTAGAAGGCGCCCTGGGGCAGCGGGCATTCCCAACCATAGAGACCTTGCAAGGCCTGATAAAACAAGTCCCTTCGTTGGCGGAAGGCCTCCCGCATTCGGTAGGTGGGTTCCATGGTTCCGCTCAGGGCGGCCAAGGCAGCACGTTGAGCAATGGAACAGGTCGCGGAGGTGTACTGACCTTGCAATTTGACGCAGGCTTCGGCGATTTCGGGTGGAGCCACCGCGAAACCAAGCCGCCATCCGGTCATCGCATACCCTTTGGACATCCCATTGACCACCACGGTCCGGTCCTTCATGCCTTCTTGTTGAACGATGCTGGCATGGGTTCCCTCAAAACGTATGTGCTCGTAGATTTCATCCGATACCACCAAAATCCCTGGATGCCGACGCAACACTTCGGCCCAGGCGCCCAATTCCTCAGCATGGTACGCAGCCCCGCTGGGATTGCATGGGGACGAATACAAAAGCAATCGGGTTTTGGGGGTGATGGCTGCCTCCAATTGTTCGGGCAGGACTTTGTAACCGTTGGCGGGGCTGCCCACCACGACCACGGCTTTGGCTTCGGCCATTTGAATCATCCCGGCATAACTGACCCAGTAAGGTGCAGGCAACAAAACCTCATCCCCCGGATTCAGCACGGATAACAAGACATTAATCAAACTCTGTTTGGCCCCTGTACTAAAGACCACTTGGGCCGGGCCTACATTCCAGCCCAATTCATGGCTCATTTTGTGACAAACGGCCTGCCTCAAATCAGCGTAACCGGCCACCGGGGTGTAATGCGAATAGTTATCCTCAACGGCACGGCAGGCTGCGGCCTTGATATGGTCCGGGGTGTCAAAATCCGGCTCACCCAAACTGAGGTTGATGATTTCGATTCCTTGTTCGGCCAAGGCCCGGCTGCGTGCTGCCATGGCCAGGGTTTGGGATTCTTCCAATTCCAGGACTCTCTTGGAGGTCCAGAAAGGTGCTTTGGTCATAGCCCTAAAGATAAGCTCTCAAAAGTTGATTGGTCTGCGAAAAATGCCGACACTGCACAAATCCACGGTAGGCCGACAACGGGGAAGGATGCACCGTTTCCAGGCAATGAACGGCAGGATTGCGATGCTTTTGGGCTTCTTTGCCCCATAACAACCATACCATGGGTTTACCGGATTTTGCCAAACCTTCCAAGACTTTGGCTGTCCAACGCCCCCAACCCCAATCCCGATGCGAACCCGGAGAACCTGCGCGCACGGTCAGCGTTTCGTTGAGCAGGAGCACTCCTTGTTCGGCCCAATTTTCTAGATCGGGGATCCGGCCCAAGGGGTCGCGCTGCTCCAACCAACGGATGGGCTCCTCCATGAGCTCCGCTTGGCCCTCGTTGATACAAGCTTGTTGATCCCATTGCAGGGCTTTGGCGATGTTGACCAAGGAGGGTGGCGATGGGGCATCCTGCGGTACTGCAAAGCTCAATCCGGTGGCCAGGCCTGCCCCAGGGTAGGGGTCCTGACCCATCAAGACGACCCGGACACCTTCCGGGGGCAAGACTTCCAGGGCCCGAAAAAGATTCGTGGTTTTGGGATAAACGACCTCGTTTCGTTCAAGGGACTTTCGTAGGTTTTTGAGAGGATCAGCCAAAGCCTCTAGTGCTCCGCATTCTTCCAAAAAAGCGCCCCATGCCGTGGGAATCACGAGCTCTTCCATCAAGCGAGGGTCTGTCATCCCCAAGAAGGTTCGTTAATAAGGGGCAGGTCCTTCATCCATCTCATTCAAGCGGGATGGAAAGGTTCGATCCAAACCCCTGAAAGGGTTGTTGGGCTCGTTGGGATCCCGGCGATCGCCTGCAAAATCGGCAGGGCCTCCCGGACCTCCTGGATTCACAAAGCGGGCGTATTTGGCTTGGAACCTCAAATTAATTTCCCCGGTTTGACCATTCCTGTGTTTTGCGACAATGATTTGGGCCTGGTCCGGGGACCCCTCGCCTTCCATATTGTAATAATCGGGACGGTAAATAAACATGACCATATCCGCGTCTTGCTCGATGGCGCCTGATTCCCGGAGATCCGATAACATCGGTTTTTTGTTGCCGCCTCTGACTTCAACCTGACGACTTAACTGGCTCAACGCTATGACGGGAACTTCCAGTTCTTTGGCCAGAGCTTTGAGTCCTCGTGAAATCGAGGCAATCACTTGTTCGCGATTCATGCCCGATGCATCGTTGGATCCTCCACCCATTAACTGCAGGTAATCGATAACAATGAGTTGAATATCGTGTTTGGATTTGAGCCTTCGGCACTTGGCCCTTAATTCAAAAAGGGTGAGTTGGGGGGTATCATCAATGTAGAGGGGTGCCCTGGTGAGGCTGTCGGTGCGACTGGTCAATTGAATCCATTCGTGCTGAGCCAGTTTGCCTTTTTTGAGTTTTTCGCCTTCTATTTCGGTTTCAGAAGATAAAAGGCGATTAATCAATTCAATCCCCGACATTTCGAGCGAAAAAAACGCCACACCTTTTTGAAAATCGACCGAGGCATTGCGAGCCAAACTGAGCACAAAAGCGGTTTTACCCATACCGGGTCTCGCTGCGATAATGTTCAGGCTTCCCCTCTGCCAGCCAGAGGTCAATCGATCCAATTCGGTAAATCCGGAGGGGATTCCAGATAATCCATCGGCCTGTTGAGAAACAGCCTGGATTTGTTTGAATGCTTTTTGGACCAAATCGTGAATTCCGTCACCATTGCGTCTTATGTTACGATCGGCAATTCCAAAGAGTTTGGTTTCGCAGCGATCCAACAATTCAAAGACATCGGTGGTATCGTCGAAGGCTTCGGTGGACATATCCCCGGAGAGGTGAATTAGCTCGCGCAGTATGTATTTTTCGAGTAAAATACGGGCATGGTAATCAATGTTGGCAGACGAGCTGACTCGGTTGGTTAAATCGGCAATGTAAAAGGCGCCTCCTACTTCATCCAATCGCCCCATGGACTTGAGCTCTTGGGTGACCGTCAAGAGATCCACCGGTTCGGATTTTTCGAAAAGAAGCCGAACCGCCTCAAAAACCCATCGATTTTTCTCTACATAGAAAACATCGGGATGCAGAAGATCGATGACCTGGGACAGGGCTTCTTTTTCGAGCATCAAGGCTCCCAGGACCGCTTGCTCCACTTCAAGGGCCTGCGGTGGTAACTTGCCGGTCAGGCCGGGCATGGTGAGGGGCGCGCTGCGGCCCACGCCGCGCTTTTTCAGCAAAGTATTGGTGGGTTCCATGTCACAAACTTAGGCTCTTGACGGCTGCTCTTTTTTGTTATGCATTTTTTCTTTTCCTCATTTTTCGAGGTGTCGGGTTGGCTTGGTGCATAAGCCGAGATTTTGGGTGGATAAGTGGGTTTTTTCGGTGGATAAGGTCAAGCTCTTCTCATATTTGCAGGACAAGGGAGGTATTTTCATGTCATCAATGTGTTTTGAACTGGATCCGGCGGAGGCCTACGGGGTTTCGGATTTGGAAGGTTACCTGCGGGATCGCTTTTCAGCCATTCCAGCGGGCGATATGACCATACTTCGAAGGAGTTTGGATGCCAGGGGCCCTCGACCCATGGTCACCGTTCGGGTCGCCGATTCCAGGTCCTCGGAGGCCATTGCGGCATCAGGCCAACCCTATGAACCCCTGCCATTGGCCGAAAATGCGCCTGAGCTTCACATCATTGGTGCGGGACCCGCAGGTTTGTTTGCCGCTTTGCGCTGCCTTGAACGAGGTTGGCGTCCGGTGGTTTGGGAAAGAGGTTGTTCGGTGCGTGAACGACGTCGGGATGTAGCTCTGCTTAGCCGCGAGGGTCGTCTCAACCCTGAATCTAATTATTGTTATGGAGAAGGAGGAGCGGGCACCTTTAGTGATGGAAAATTATACACCCGCTCCACCAAGAGGGGGGATGTTGCCTCGGTTCTCCGCCTTTTGGTGAGCTTGGGAGCCCCTCCTCACATTATGTACGACGCTCATCCTCATATTGGTACGAACAAATTGCCTGCCTTGATTGAACAGGCAAGGCAGACGATCATCGCCTTTGGGGGGCAGATTCATTTTAACCGTCGTGTGGTAGAACTGGAACGGGAACTGGGCGTGATTCGGACCTTGGTGTTGGAGGGCGGGGAGCGTATATCTGTCCAAGCGGTGATGCTTTGCACAGGGCACAGCGCGCGCGATGTTTTTGAGATGTTGCAGCGGGCTGGCTTGGAAATTCAGGCCAAACCCCTCGCCATGGGCGTCCGCGTTGAACATCCCCAGGCTTGGATTAACCGTTGGAGGTACCGTCGCGAAAGTTCATTCACCGAGGGCTGGCCCCCGGCATCGTACGCGGTGGTGGAGCAGGTGGGCGGAAGGGGTGTTTATTCGTTCTGCATGTGTCCTGGCGGTATCATGGCGCCCTGTTCGACCTCTTTGGACCAGGTAGTGACCAATGGTTGGTCCCCCAGCAAGCGCAACAATCGCACCGCCAACGCAGGATGGGTGACCGAAATCAACCTTCAGGATCTACCCAAGGCTCGCAGCAACGATCCCTTGGCCCTGCTTCGCTTTCAGGAACAAATCGAAAGGGACGCCATGGCCATGGGGGGTGGAAATCAATGGGCCCCGGCCCAAAATCTAGCTGATTTTGTGCAAGGGAGATCGAGTTCGGACTTGGGGCCTTGTTCGTACAGACCAGGCACTCAATCCGCCCCCTTGCACCTTCTTTATCCCACCGAAATTCAGGCCAGGCTTGCGGGGGGTCTCAAGCAATGGGCCAAAAAATGGCATCGTTTGCTGGACGAGGGGGCTGTTGTGGCCGGGCCTGAGTCCAGGACTTCGTCACCGGTCCGCATACCGCGCGATCCTGTAGCCCTACATCACCCCCATTGTTCCAATCTATACCCGGTAGGGGAAGGGGCGGGGTATGCCGGTGGCATCATGAGTGCCATCCTGGACGCTCGGCGGAGTGTTGATGCCCTTTCGGGTCCTTTCCCAACGATCTAGCACCTGCGGTGGTTCGCGTTTTCCCCCTTTAATGCCTCCTTCTATGAATGTTTTGGTCCTTGGTGCCTCGTCCAACCCTGATCGCTATGCTTACCGCGCTGCCCTGCAATTAAAGCAAAAGGGACATGTATGTTATTTGTTGGGCCAGCGGCCTGGGGAGGTTGATGGCATGCCTATTCATACGCAGTGGCCATCGGAGAGCGTTTTTAGGCCCGATACCGTGACCCTCTATCTGGGACCCGCTGCCCAAGCCACCTGGCGGGAGACCTTGTTGTCCAAGGATTATCGAAGGATCCTTTTCAATCCGGGCACCGAAAACCCGGATTTAGAACTTGCACTGCGCGCAATGGGCAAAGAATGCCAACAAGCCTGCACACTGGTTCTTTTGGCCACCCATTCCTTTTAGTTTTCCACAAAAGACGCAATCGTAGGCTTGTTAAGCCTTCATGAACTACCTTTGTCGTCCCGATAAAAATCGAGGTGGTAAGGTAAGTCCTTGAATAACAGCCCCTCGAAATTTATCAAAAAAAAATCCCTTTTAAAAGGTCGCAAAAGGGATTTTCTGGTTTTACCTTTGCGTCCGCTTTGCCCGGAAGCTGTTCGGGCATCGTTCTTTGACATACTGAATACCAAAGTAAGGAATGCGTCCGTCCGTGAGGATGACGTGCTTCCCCCAAGATTCACACAAAGACAAATAATTAATTTTTTTTACATACTATGGAGAGTTTGATCCTGGCTCAGGATGAACGCTAGCGGCAGGCCTAATACATGCAAGTCGAACGGCAGTAGAACCAGCAATGGTTTTGCGAGAGTGGCGAACGGGTGCGTAACGCGTATGCAACCTACCTCCAACTGGGGAATAGCCCTGGGAAACCGGGATTAATACCGCATAAGATGGTAGAACCGCATGGTTCAGCCATTAAAGTTTTGCGGTTGGAGATGGGCATGCGTGCCATTAGCTAGTTGGCGGGGTAATAGCCCACCAAGGCGACGATGGCTAGGGGTTCTGAGAGGATGATCCCCCACACTGGTACTGAGATACGGACCAGACTCCTACGGGAGGCAGCAGTAGGGAATATTGGTCAATGGACGAAAGTCTGAACCAGCCATGCCGCGTGCAGGAGGAAGGCGCTCTGCGTTGTAAACTGCTTTTGTACGGGAAGAATATTCCGTTTGCGAACGGATTTGACGGTACCGTAAGAATAAGGATCGGCTAACTACGTGCCAGCAGCCGCGGTAATACGTAGGATCCAAGCGTTGTCCGGATTTATTGGGTTTAAAGGGTGCGCAGGCGGCCTGATAAGTCAGTGGTGAAAGCCCGTTGCTTAACAACGGAATTGCCATTGATACTGTCGGGCTTGAGTACAGTTGAGGTTGGCGGAATGTATCATGTAGCGGTGAAATGCTTAGATATGATACAGAACACCGATTGCGAAGGCAGCTGACTAAGCTGTTACTGACGCTCAGGCACGAAAGCGTGGGGATCAAACAGGATTAGATACCCTGGTAGTCCACGCTGTAAACGTTGATAACTCGATGTTGGCGATATACAGTCAGCGTCCAAGCGAAAGCGTTAAGTTATCCACCTGGGGAGTACGCCGGCAACGGTGAAACTCAAAGGAATTGACGGGGGCCCGCACAAGCGGTGGAGCATGTGGTTTAATTCGATGATACGCGAGGAACCTTACCTGGGCTTAAATGGGATCGGACAGTTGCAGAAATGCGATCTCCCTTCGGGGCTGATTTCAAGGTGCTGCATGGCTGT
>CAIOCC010000099.1 GCA_903856555.1 uncultured Bacteroidota bacterium | reverse complement strand
TTCAGTCGCCTCCGGTAACACCGTGTACCTTTCGGGCCTGCCCTACATCCGCACCGTGATGGCCACCCGAATCAAAGATGAATTGATTTGGTTTTTGGTCGCATCCGTGGTTGTGACGGGGATGGTGCTTTTTTTGTTTTTTCGGTCGTTTCAAACCGTCTTGCTATCCTTGACGCTGGTGGGTATTGGGATTGTCTGGGCCATGGGCATCATGGGCTGGATGGGTTACAGTATCACCCTGATTTCGGGTTTGATTCCGGCCCTGATGGTGGTCATTGGGGTCCCCAACGGGGTCTATTTGGTGAACAAATACCACAACGAATACCGCAAGCACGGCAACAAAGTCAAAGCCCTCACCCGCATTGTCGAACGAATTGGGGTAGCGACCCTGATCACCAACGCAACCACAGCGGTTGGATTTTTTGTTTTTTATTTTACCGAAAGTGTGATTCTCCGGGAGTTTGGTTTTGTGACCGGCCTTTCGGTCATGGTGATGTTTGTGTTAAGCATCGTTGTCATACCGGCGATTCTTAGCCTGCTTCCGGCCCCTGGATTTCGTCAAATTCGTCACCTGGAGAATCAGCGCATCCGGCGATGGCTGGAACGCCTGACACGTTGGATTGAATTTCGTCGTCGGGTGGTGGTGGCCGCAACGGTGGGTCTTTTGGTGGTGGCAATTAGTGGAATCCTTCAATTAAGGACCAACAGTTACGTTGTCGATGATTTGCCACGGAATGATCATGTTTACAGGGATTTGCGTTTCCTCGAAAAACATTTTGGCGGGGTGATGCCCTTGGATTTGGTTTTGGATGCCGGCCGTCCCAACGGGGCCCAGTCTCCAGCCCTTCTCCAAAAGGCCGATCAAATTCAGAATTTGTTGGAGCAGCAGCCCATCTTTGGGCCGCCGATTTCGATGGTGGAATTGATCAAAGCGGCCAATCAGGCTTATTTTGGAGGATCTCAGGCCCACTATCAATTGCCCAACGCTCAGGAAAGGGCCTTTGTGATTCCTTATTTGTTACGAAGTCGTGGGGAATCCGGAAAGGAAGGCCTCAGCCTTCGTCTCATGGATTCCTCCAAACAATTTATGCGTATTTCCTATAACATGGCCGATGTAGGGACCGACTCCCTTCACCGTGTTCTCGATGCGTTGCGGTTGGGGGTGGATTCCATCATGGAAGGTCGAGATGAAAAGGTCTTTTTCACAGGGAATTCCCTGATGTTTCTACGGGGGAATCAATACCTGGTTCGATCGTTGGCGGGTTCGATTTTGTTGGCGGTTTTGTTGATTGCCCTCATGATGGGCCTCACCTACCGTAGTTGGAAGGCGGTGCTTTTTGCCTTGTTGCCCAACAGCCTTCCGTTGCTTTTTACGGCCGGTGTAATGGGGTGGATGGGGGTTTCGATCAAGCCCAGCACGGTCTTGATTTTCAGTATTGTTTTGGGGATTGCCGTGGATGATTGCATTCACTATTTGGCGCGTTATTACCAAGAAATCAAGCGTCATAACCGGAGCACCATGGAGCATTTGCGGGTTTGCACCCTGGAAACCGGGGGGTCCATGATTTATACCTCTATTATTTTGTTTTTTGGCTTTGTGGTCTTTGCGTTTTCGGATTTTGGCGGGACCCAGGCCTTGGGCCTCATGTCGGCCGTGACCTTGCTTTTGGCCATGGTGGCCAATTTGGTCCTGCTGCCGACCCTGATTTTGTGGATGGACCGCTGGAAACGACCCGGTTCGGCTGTTCAACCCTAACGGAGCGGGGACGAAAACGCCTATTTTTGCGCCTTGGTTATGAAGAGGTACCGGGAATACACCAAAGCCGATTGGACGGCTTTTCAGCAGGAAATCACCGAATTCTGGGAGGAAAACCAGATTTTTGAGCAAAGCCTGAAGGCGGACGAGCGTCCGGTCAAGGTCTTTTACGAGGGCCCCCCTTCGGCCAACGGGATTCCGGGTATCCACCACGTCATGGCCCGGACCATCAAGGATTACCTGGGACGGTATTGGACCATGCAAGGGTATCGCGTCGAACGCAAAAGCGGATGGGATACCCACGGACTACCCGTTGAATTGCAGGTAGAGAAGAAATTGGGAATCCGCAGAGATGATATTGGTGAGCGGATTTCCATCGAAGAATTCAACCGGCATTGCCGGGAAGATGTTTTGCAATACACCGGCAAGTGGGAAGAATTGACCCGCCTGATGGGTTATTGGATCGATTTGGATCGGCCTTACGTCACCTATCACAACGAATACATCGAGTCGGTTTGGTTTTTGCTCCAAAAACTTTACCAAAAAGATTTACTCTACAAGGGGTATACCATCCAGCCATACAGCCCTGCGGCAGGGACGGGACTCAGTTCCCATGAATTAAATCAGCCGGGGACCTATCGTCAGGTCAAGGACCTTTCGATGGTGGCCCAATTTCGGTTGACCGCCGATGCGACCCAAACCTTGCTCCAAAATCTGCAGTTTAGCGATGGAGACCAAGGGCGGGCCCTATTCAACGGGTTGAATCTGCAGGTCTACGCCTTGGCCTGGACCACCACGCCATGGACCCTGCCTTCCAATACCGGTCTGGCGGTGGGCGCTACCATTGATTACGTTTTGGTGAGCGGTCCCAACACCTACACTTCCGAAGAGCAAGGGTTTTTGTTGGCTTTGGATCGACTGCAGGCCTATTCCGACAAGGATTCCTTGAAGGTTTGGGGCCAAATCAAGGGCTCTGCCTTGCAGGACTTGCGCTACGAACCCCTGTTGCCCTATGCACGACCCCTTGAAGGGGATCCGTACCGGATGGTGGTGGGGGATTTTGTCAGCACCGAAGAGGGAACCGGTTTGGTTCATTTGGCCCCCAGTTTTGGAGCCGATGACTTCAAGGCGGGGCGTCAGCACAACCTGGGGTCCCTGACCCTGGTGGACCGGGCCGGGCGTTTTAGCGAGGAGGTACAGGATCCCGAGTTTCCGCTGGCCGGCTATCCGGTCAAGGAGGCCTTCCTCAACGACGAAGAAAAAGCCCAGTGGCTGGCCGTTCAACAAAAGCAATTGGCGCATTTGATCGCCGACCTGCGCAAATTACTGAGCGCGGATGATCTCATTGCCCTCAAACTCAAGCGGGCCGGTCAAGCCTTTCGCATCGAGAAATACGAGCACAGTTATCCGCATTGTTGGCGTACGGACAAGCCTATTTTGTATTACCCCTTGGATTCCTGGTTTGTGCGGACCACCGCTTTCAAAGACCGGATGATTGAACTGAACCGGACCATCCGCTGGAAACCCGAAAGCACGGGTACCGGGCGCTTTGGTCATTGGCTCGAAAACCTGGTGGATTGGAACCTGTCTCGTTCCCGTTTTTGGGGAACGCCCCTGCCTTTGTGGCGTACCGAAGACGGGCAGGAGACGCGCTGCATTGGTTCCATGGCCGAACTCAAATCGGCGATGGAGGAAACCCGCGCCGCAGGTTGGCCCAATCCCAACGAAATCAATGATTTGCACCGTCCCGAAGTGGATCGGATTGTCTTGGTTTCTCCGTCGGGCCGTCCGATGCACCGGGAGCCCGATTTGATTGATGTTTGGTTTGATTCGGGGGCCATGCCGTATGCGCAGAATCATTATCCATGGGGTTCAGGGACCGAAGCCATCGCAACGGGATTGCCGCCTTCTTTTCCGGCCGATTTCATCGCGGAAGGAGTGGATCAGACCCGGGGTTGGTTCTTTACCCTGCATGCCTTGGCGGTGATGCTTTTTGATAGCGTGGCTTTTCGATCGGTGATCAGCAACGGGTTGGTTCTGGACAAGGACGGTAACAAAATGTCCAAGCGTTTGGCCAATACCATCGATCCCTATTTGATGCTCAACCGCTACGGGGCCGATGCCTTGCGTTGGTACATGGTGGTGAACGCTCCGCCCTGGGATAACCTCAAGTTTGACCCCAAAGGGGTGGAAGAGGTGCAGCGTAAATTTTTTGGAACCCTCTACAATACGTATCAGTTCTGGGCGCTCTATGCCAACCTGGATGGTTTTGATCCCCAAGCAGAGGCACCGGCCCTGGAGGCGGATGCCGAAGGCCTTCACGAAATGGATCGCTGGATTTTGTCCCGCCTGCATTCCCTCATCCACGAGGCCGTTACGGCTTACGAAGAGATGGAGCCCACCCGGGCCGCTCGGGCTATCCAGGAATTTACAGACGAGCACTTGAGCAATTGGTATGTTCGTTTGTGCCGCCGTCGTTTCTGGAAAGATGGCAAGAGCCGCGATAAGTGGAACGCCTTTGCGACCCTTCATCAATGCCTGCGGACTTTGTCCCAATTAATGGCGCCATTGGCTCCCTTCTATGCGGATCGCCTGTACCGGGATTTGATGGGTGCTGGTTCGGGCAATGCTCCGATTTCGGTCCATCTGGACCGCATGCCTCAGGCCGATCGGAATAAGATGAATCTGGAGTTGGAACAACGAATGCAATGGGCCCAGCAGGTTTGTTCCTTGGCCTTGTCCCTTCGCAAAAAAGCCGGGATTCGCGTTCGTCAACCCCTGCAGCGTTTGGGTTTGGTTCCTCCGGCAGGTTTGGATACCGACAGCCTAGGGAGTATGTTGGATTTGATTCGCAACGAAGTGAATATCAAAGAAATTGTTTGGACGGGCACCGGTGATTTGCAAATTCAACGCAAATTGCGGCCTCAATTCAGGCGGCTGGGTCCCCGTTACCCAACGGTCATCCAAAAGTTGGGAGCGGCTCTGGAACAAATCAGTGCCCAGGAGGTCCAAGGTTTTCTGGACAAGGGTCTATTGGAGCTTCGTGTAGATGATGTAAATTGTGTTCTGGAAGTAGAGGACTTGGAAGTCATCACCTTGGATATTCCGGGTTGGCAGACGGCCTCCGAAGGAACGCTGACCGTGGCCCTGGATTCCACTCTGAGTCCTTCGTTGGTCTTGGAGGGTACGGCCCGAGAATTGGTCAACCGTATTCAAAAAATCCGAAAGGACCGCGGGTACGAATTGACCGACCGAATTCACTTGATTTTGGAAGACCTTCCAGTGGTCAAAGATTTGGTGGCAGAGCACGGGGCTTCCATGGCCAACGAAGTCCTGGCCCTGGACATCCAGCAAGGTCTGCCATCCTCCAGGGAGGGGGCCGAGGTGCTCGACTTGGAGGGCCTCGTGATCCGGGTTTTTGTTGACAAAGTGGATAACAAACCTGCCTAAACCGTTCGGCCAACCTCATTTGGCCTTTAATTTTCACTTCCAATCACAACGCTTCCTTTTTACCCGCTCAATCATGAACAGCTCCAACAAAACCCGTTACAGCGACGAAGAATTGCAGGATTTTCGCAAAGTCATTCTCGAAAAACTTGAAAATGCCAGGGCAGAATTCCGCTATCACCAGGAACAGCTCATGCATGCCAACGAAAACGGAACCGATGACACGTCCAATTCGTATGTTACCCTCGAAGAAGGGTCCTTAACCCTCGAAAAAGAACAGCATTCGCAGCAGGCCGCTCGTCAGCGCAAATTCATCGATCACCTCGAAAACGCTTTGATTCGCATCGAGAACAAGACCTACGGTATTTGCCGTGAAACCGGCAAATTGATCCAAAAGGAGCGTTTGATGGCGGTACCCCATGCCACCCTCTCGATGGAAGCCAAATTAAAGCAATAGGTTGAAGCCCAAAATCCTGGCGATCTCGGTCGCCGTTGGTTTATTGGTCCTGGATCAGGCTTCCAAACTATGGATCCGAACCCACATGGCCCACGGAGAATCGATCGAAGTTCTTGGTAGATATTTTCAGTTGTTCTTTATTGAAAACAACGGGATGGCTTTTGGTTTGGAATGGGGGGGACGTACCGGAAAATTATTGCTCAGTTCGTTTCGACTTATTGCCGTCGTGGGTTTGGGTTTTTATTTCTGGAATACCATTCACAGAGGTTTAACCCGTACCGGTGGAACCATTGCCTTGGCATTGATTTGGGCCGGGGCCTGTGGCAATATCGTGGATTCTTTGTTTTACGGCCGCTTGTTTGGTTACGAGGATTGGATGTATGGCCGGGTGGTTGATATGTTGTATTTCCCCCTTTTCCAAGGATTTTTGCCGGATTGGCTTCCGGTTTGGGGAGGGGATTATTTTGTTTTTTTTAGACCGGTTTTTAATCTGGCGGATACTGGAATCTCGGTTGGGGTGGGCATGAGCTTGTTCTTTTACAAGCGAATCTTTGTCGAAATCCCCTAATTTTGGCTGTACCGGCTTGAACCAAAAACCGGAACCCATGCCAACTCTTGAATTTAGGATGCTTTGCATCAGGCGCTATGCCGTTCTGGCGGCACTTTCCTTGTCTTTGCTGGGCCTGTCGGCTTGTCAATCGCCCCGCAAATGGACGGCCAAGGGCGACGAAATGGCTGCCGCAGGTTTGTACGAAGAGGCCTCCCTTCAGTACATGCGGGCATTGCGCGCCAAGCCCACCTTGATTGAGGCCCGAACCGGCCTCAAGCGTTCGGGTCAGCAGCACCTCGATGCTTTGTTGCTCAAGTTTGACCGATTGCACCGGGAGCGACAATTGACGGATGCTGTTTTTGCCTTTGTCAAGGCCGAGAGGTTTTACCGTGACTTGGAGGCTCTGCGCGTTGACCTGGATTTTCCAGCCCGTTACCGTGCAGACTACGAATCCGACAAAGCAACCTACCTGGAAGGGGCCTACAACCAAGCGGCCCGTCTGATGGACCAAGGTCAGTTCACCGAAGCCCAGGCCGTCTTGGCCGATATGAAGCGGGTCGATCCCAATTACCGGGATGCGGCTCAAATGGAGCGTGTGGCCCGGGTGATTCCGGTCTACGAAGATGGCATGGCGATGTTTGACCGTCAGCGTTTTCGGGCGGCCCACCAGCGCTTCAAGGACGCCGAAGCAATTCTGCCAGGTTACAGAAACTTGGACTCGATGATGATTGTCTGCGAGAATCGTTTGATGATGAAGCTGGCCATCCTGCCTTTTGATGGGAGCACGGGTTTTGCGTTTATGCTAACACCGCATACCTTCTTGCGATCGGCCCTTACGATGGAACGCAACCGTTTTATTCAGCTGGTCGATGAGGTTGCTATTAACAATGCTTTGCAGCAACAGGCGAATTTGCTCTTTGGGGGTAACAAAGTCATCCTGGAAACCGCTCGCTCCCTGGGGGCCAATACCGTCATCGGCGGCAAAGTACTTGAGCTTCAGATCATTCCACCGGACTTGCGTTCGGAGATCCGCAGGGGCTGGGAGGGATACACGGTGGAGGTGGTGAACCCGACCAACCAACAAAAACAAACCGAAACCCGTTACAAGAAAGTTGAATACACCGAGTGGACCGGTCGCAGTGTGATTCGTATGAAGGTGCAGTGCCAAATGGTCAATGCCTCGAACGAGGAGGTTTATTTCTCGGATATTTTTCAGGTTGAGACGGGTGACGAGCTACGCTATGTGACCTACGATGGGGACAAGAGCCGACTCTATGCCGGGGTGTGGGCGGATCGCAACCGCGTTGATCCCTCCGACAAGGTTTTCACGGAACGCCAAGAGCGCCGCGATATGGAGCGGCTTTTGAACGGCCGTCGCGAATTTTCACCGGTGTCGGGCATGATGGGTGAATTGCAAACGGCCATGTCGGTGCGCCTGCGGGATGCGGTACTTTTTGCCGAAAAGAACCGCCCCTAGCTCCCGTTAGCGAACCAAGTGCAGTAGGCCGGACCGTTGGCCTTTTTGACGGGAGGCCTCGGTGTATTCTAGATGATAAACGTAGGTGCCCGCGGGCAATGGCTGCCCCTTGTGGGTTCCATCCCATCCAAAGTTCAAATCCTCGGATTCAAAAACCACTTGGCCGTACCGATCGTAAACCCGAACCCATACCTGGGCAATGTTGTAGGAAACCATTCCAAAGGTTCGGTTAACGGCGTTGTTGGGGTCATTCGGAGCAAAGGCGTTGGGTAGATGCAAAAAGGCGTTGCATTCGTCGTGGACCCTGACTCGTAGCAAGGCCGTATCGCTGCAGCCGTCTTGGTTTGTAACAATATACCGTATTTCGTAATCGCGCCTCAAGGACGGGGCAAAGAGGTTACCTATAACTCCATCGCCTACATAGCGACCTCCAGCCGGTTGACCCAATTCCAACTGAACAGGTCCGTCATCCAAACAGTGTTCGACGGGTCCGGGCAGGAGGGCATCCGGAACCTCCAAGATTCGAAGCTGTAGTTCCAGCAAGGAATCACAACCCCCGGGTCCGGGGATCAATCGCGTATAAGTGCCTGAATTGGAATAGGTTTGGCCCCGCCATCGGTAAGGGCCGCAATGCCTCACTTCTTCGCTGGCGGTATAACTACTGCTGATCGTTAATTGGAGGCGTACGATGCTGTCGCAGCCTTGGACGCTGAGGAGGGTATCGGCATAGTTGCCCGATTGCCGCAACCAACGACCATCAAAATAAAAACTATCGCAGACGCTGCGTTGCAGACTTTGATTGTAGAGGGGGTGCACGGTGAGTTGCAGAACAGAGAGGCTGTCGCAGCCCCAACGATTGCGCAGGCTGTCGGTATAGGTCCCCGAAACAGTAATGTTACGGCCATTGATTCGAAACGAACCGCAAGCCTGAACGGGTAGCGGCGTCAGGTTGAACGTGTCTTTGGGGTAAACGGTCAGGAAAAGCGTGACCGTCGAATCACAGAGGGTGGTGGAACTGTAGGTTACCAGGTAGATGCCGGTGCTATCAAATCGGCGATTTCCCAAAAAGCGTGCCTGGCCCTGGCAGAGGGTATCGTAGATGTCTCGGTTGGCACTCAGGCCGTAATCCGAAAAGTAGGCGTAGCGGATGGCGTTGGCGGATTGGGCATCCAGGTCCGATGAGCCGGCAATAAGCCCGGCATGAAAGGTATAAACGCTGTTCTGCAGGGTGACGGTTCCGCTGGATGGGACCAAGGGGCCGATATTCTTGCGGGCCACCCACCATTGGCTACCCGGCAGGGGGGCAAAATCCGAAGCTTGGAGGACCGTGGACAGACCGTTCACCGTGAACAACCCTTGGCCCCCGTTCTGTACAACGGCCAGCAGGTAGAGGGAATCCCCGGGGTTTCGATAAAAGCGGGCTTGCCGAGAACCGGTGCATTGGATACGCGGCAGCAGAGCTCCGCCCACTTCACAGCCCATTCCCGTAACATGAAATACATAAACCGGTTTGTTGGTCTGGATAATTTCGGAAGGGTTGTTGACCGTCAGGGGATAGGTTTCCCCGGCCGATGTAAAGGTGTA
>CAIOCC010000098.1 GCA_903856555.1 uncultured Bacteroidota bacterium | reverse complement strand
CCGGTGAGCAAGGAATCTTGGGCCTTGACCCATCCGCTCCCGATTAGGCCCGGAATTAAGCAAAGCCACCAACGTAGGGATTTCACGGTTGCCATTCTTTCATACGATTTTCGGCCAAACGGGTCCACTCATCCGGCTCCCTACCCTCGATAAGGTTCCGAAGAACCGCCAAGGCCTGTTCCTTTTCTTTGATTGCGTAGAGGTTGTCTGCCAGGAGGAGTAGGCCCCTTCCATACCATTCGCTGAACTGAGGCCAGCGGTCGGTGAGGTCAAACAACAAGTCTTGGGACACGGTGTAATCCTTTCGCTCATAGGCCATTGATGCCAAATCATAGAGGGATCGAGCCGCCCATTCCGTCGAAGAGGAATCGGCCAATCGCCTCAGCATACGTTGGGCTGCCGCCGCTTGGCCACGGTAACGGGAAGCGTTGGCGGCATGCCATTGCATTTCGTCTTGATCGTTGCGCCCCCATTCGGGACCTGCACTGTACCGCCGCATCATCGAATCCACCGTTGGATAATCCTTGAGGAGGGTACTCACCCGAATCAAGCCCATCACAGCCTCCAGGCGAGAGGATTGCGAGAAGGTTCCGGCCAACAATTTGCGGTAAACCTCCCCGGATCCCCGGAGGTTCTTGGTGCCGGTATAAACAAGGGCCAACTTGAGCATGGCGCGCTCCGTGAACAGGTTCTGGGGCATGGCCAACAAGGCTTCCAAATCTTGTCGAAGCATCGCGGGGTCCCCGACTTTTTCGGCAGCCACCGAACGATAATACAAGGCATTGGCTTTGAAAGAACCCCCGGGGTACTCCTGCAGGTATTGGGTATACGATGCCAACGCTTCAAAAAACTTTCCGGCATCCAGACTGTACTGGGCCGATTCGTAAAGAATGGAATCCCGAGGGTCGTCTTGCAAAGCCAACAAACCGTTCGAACTTGCGATATCCAGGTACTTCTGCGGACGGTTGTTACGTATGCACCATTGGCGTAATTCAAAGAGGGCGTCCTTGGCTTCGGGCAATCCGGCGGCGTCTCGAATCACCTCTTCAAAAACCGACATGGCCAGGCTGTCCTTTTCTTGCTCCAGATAGACCGAACCCTGCAGGTTCATGGCCACAAAAGCCAAACGATGCCGTGGGTACCCACGGCGCAGGAGGTCGATGCACACCAAAGCGGAATCAAAGGAGAATTCCTGGTAACAGGTCATCGCCAATTCCATTAGCGCATACATGCGATAATCCGAGGGAGGTTCTTGAAGGACAAGCGAGCCTAATTCCGCGCGCTTACGCTCGTTGTTTCGTTGGATTCCATAACAAATGGCCAATTGGTATCGGGCATAGTCGACATCCCGTTGGAGATCGTGAATGCAATAATTAAACTGACGAATGGCGGCTTCAATTTGTCCATCGCGCAGGTAGGCATCGGCCAATCGGGTGTACGCGTCCCGGTGCATCGCCGCTTCGGCCTCGTTGAGCGCGCCCATTTCCTGACCTGCCTTGACGGCCTGATTCAAATACCGAACGGCCTGGGCCGGGCGCTCCAGCTTGAAGGAAAGGTGACCGAGTTGATAATGAGCCGCCATGGTATGGCAACCCCAATCCCGAAGGGTGGAAGTAGTACATCCAAAGTCCACGAAGTTTTTCATCCACAAAAGGGCCTGGTTGTATTCCCCCACTTTGTGGTACAATTCGGATTTCCAAAACAGGGTCGCCGCCCGAAGGTTGGAATCCACCGGATACAGGAGCGACGAATCCAGGTAAGGCAAGCATTCAACGTAGCGACGTTGATTAAACCATGCCAAACCTTGCTGGTAATAAAGCCGTTGTAACAACCCCTGCAAACGAGGTGTTTTGTTGGAGACCGAACGCAAAATGCGGAGTGATTCCTGGTAGTGATGCGCACGCATAGCGAGGTCGCTCAAGTATTCACTTAATTCTTCACGATGCTTGCTCTGCGGGTATTGAAGCAGAAATGCAGCGAGCGCCCTAAAATTGGACGGGGATTCCCCCACCTCGTAACTCAATTTGGCGTAGAGGTAAAAAGCCTTCTCCCTCCAGTCACCGTCCAATTCTCTTTCGGTAATTCGCTGAAAAGCGGCCCTTGCCCTGGCCTTGTAACGATCAGGCCCGGCATCGCCGGCCTTGGCCAACCAAGCCCAACCCATCATACCATACGCCGTGGACTTCACCGAATCAGGCCAGGTTTCAAGGCCCTTGACCAGGCTCAAAATCGTGTCCCAGGAGGCTGTTAACGATAACATCGAACACCACCGCAGGGTATCGTCCACCGTCGGGCTGTAGCCAGTAGCCACCGATGCCCTCAAAAAGGAAGTATAGGCTTCGGACTGGGCTGCATGGTACGCCAAACTCATTCCCAAACGCATCAAGCCTTTGGCATCCGGGCTTTGAACCAGGCTACCGCGCAGACTGTCCAAGGTGCGGAGAACGCCCAAGGTATCCCCTTGCATGGTCCGGGCCCAGGCCAATGGGTAAACGCAACGCGGTCCAAAAACCGAATCCTTTTCGAGTTCGGAAACCAGCGAGCGAACCGCCACTGCTTGATGCTGGCGCAATCGCAAAACCAAGAGGGCATAGCGGGCAGGGTTTCCGTAAGGCCCCTCGGATCCCACCGCCTGCATCCAATGCGCCGCCGCCGCCGAGGTATCCACGGGCAATCGCAAAAAACCCTTTAGATAATGGTATTGTTGGGCTTCAAACCAATCCAGGCGGTACCAATTCAAGGAATCCAAACACAAATCGGCTTCTGAAATCCGATCCTCTTGCAACAAATACGTAGCATAGGCCAGCTGTACCGTGGGCAAGGACGGATGCACCGGGTTGTTCAGCATGAAATCCTCGCACAGCCGATCGGCCTCGGGTCGACGATGGGCAACCGCATGCAGGCATTGGGCAAGGCCTTTGATTTCAGAACGAGGTCCGGTGGCCTGTAACAACAGACCGGCCAAGGCATGTTCTTGACGGAGGGACCAGGTTTTGACTTCTTCTCCAAACCATCGGTCCTCTGTTGGAGGAACCCAACCCTGGGCGAAAGCCCCGTTCAAGCATCCCAAGAGAAACAGGGCGATGCATCCCGCGCTAGAGGAGATCCACTTGACACGCATCCGATCGATCCAACGAATCATCAAAAATGCAAAACCAGACCCAAAGCAGGCAAGATCGGAAGTTGATCCACCCTGGTATAACGTATCCGATCAAAATAAAATATATTCCGACGATCGTACGCGTTGGTTAAACTAAAATTGATATCCATGGATCGGTCGTTGTTCCATTCCTTGCGGTAACGCAGGGCCAAATCCAATCGATGATAGGTCGGCAGGCGGCCTTTGTTGAAATCCGCAAAAAGAACCCCCAGCTCCCCTCCTTGGTTGATATAATCGGTTCCTGCACCGGTCCCGAAATCAACTTGGGGGTAAAATCCTTGGGTTTGGGTAAATGGAAAGCCGGTCCCCAAATTCCAACGACCTGACAACTCCCACTGCAATTCGTTGCCAAAAGTGTAGTTACTAACCACATTGATGTTATGACGACGGTCAAAAACAGGGTTGTAGGTTCGAATCCCGTCAAAACGATCGACGTAGGTCCAGCTGTAGGTGGTCCACAGATAAAATCTCTTGACATCGTACTTGACACGGAAATCAAACCCGTAGGCTTGACCTCTTTCGAGGATGAAATCCTTCTTGAGCGCATCCGGTTTTCCGAAATTCCCTTCGATATCATCAAAGATTTTGTCTCTGTTGATATTGGTTAGTTGTGTAAATTGTTTGATATACGTCTCGGCATTGATCTCAATCCGAGGACCCAAATCAATTTCAACGCCTCCCACCAAATGGTTGGCTTTTTGAAGTCTGGATGTAACTTCTTTGCCGTCAAAGGTTTTGGGCAAATTATCGGGGCCTGACAAGAAACCCAGGAACAGGTTCACGACATCCCGATCGGAGGTGGCACTGATAAGATTTTGGGAATATTTGCCGGCAGCCACTTTGAAACGGAGGTCCGACCTTGCATTGTACTTGGCGCTAAAGCGAGGCTCGAACGACATTTCGGTGAGGCTTGAATAATAGTGGGCCCGCAGGCCAGGTTCCAGAACCCACTTATCAAAGACCAAGTTGTATTTACCAAAAACGGCCAGCTCGGTGGTACTCTCTTGCTGACGGATGATTTTGCCAACGGAATTGGTGAAATTAAAATCGGTGTTTAGACCCACCAGGTCAAAACCAAATTGAGCCTGACCTGAATTCAAATACTGAGTGACGGCCACCGTACCGTTGAAACCTGTAATGGAAGAGCGACGCGGTCTCCCATCGGCTTCGGTTTGACCAGAAACAAAATTGGAGTAGGCCAGGTTCCCTGAAATCGTATTTCCGGCGCCTTCGGGGATCAGTACAAATTGGGTGCCAGCTCCCGTTGATACCCAATCCACGTCGGCGATTCCCCTAAAATTGGCCCGATCCCGCATGTTAAACCCGAACAAGGAAAACTTGGAACCTGAATTGGATTTGAAGGTGGTTTTGCCGTAGAGGTCCAAAAAGGAAAAAGGAAGGCCTTGAGGACCTGCGTAGGAATACAATGACTTGGAGGTTTGGTCCAGGTAAGAGCCTTTAGCGCTAAAAATGAAGGTGGGCGTGGAGCCTTCATTCTTTTTGGACTTCCACAGCGGGCCTTCCAAAACCAGGCGACTAAGAAAGGGGCTCACGCCTATTTTGCCTGACAGACGTTTTTGATTGCCATCGCGAGTCGTAACATCCATCACGGCCGATATACGTCCGCCATGATTGGCGTTGTAGGCCCCGGTGAAGACCTCGGCATTCTTGATGAGGTCGGTTTCAAAAACCGAATACAAACCGATCGAGTGAAAGGGATTGTACAGGAGCATGCCGTCCAGCATCACCTTGTTCATGACGGGGGAACCACCGCGGATGTACAATTGCCCGCCCTGGTCACCGGTAAAAACAACCCCCGGCAGAACTTGCAAATACTGGGCGATATCGGCCTCCCCACCCACCGAAACGACCTGGGTAATTTGTTTGGGGGTCACCGTTTCAACCGAAACGCGGGTATTGGTCAACTGTTCCTGTTTGGCTCCCAAAACCTCCACTTCCCGCAAACCGATGGATGATTTATTGAGCATAAGTCGGAAGCTGAGGGTGGCTCCGGCACTCAATTTAACAGGAACGGAAGCGGTGTCGTAGCCCAAATACGTGCTTGTCAATTGGTATTGACCAGCAGGAACATTTTTGATCGTAAAAAAACCGTTGACGTCCGTGCTCGCTCCGATGGTCGTCCCCGACAAAAAAACATTGGTGAAAAGAATGGGCTCCCCGGTCCCCTTATCGTACACAAAACCCCTTAGCGTTCCAGTCTGGGCGGAGGCTTCGGTCAGGCAGCAAATCCAAACCAAAAGCGAAAACAAGGACCGCATAAGTCGGTTAGGGTTCTGAAATCGCCACATTACGGCCAAATTAAGGGTAAAAAACGGGTTTGCAACGTTACGCCAGGGCGGCAGCAACGGCTGATGCAGCATCTTCGAGGGTCACCGCGGCGCGAATGGGAAGTCCGGATGCCTCCAAAAGAGCCTTGGCTTCCACCGCATTGGTGCCCTGCAAACGAACAATCAATGGAACCCGAAGGTCCCCCAGACTGCGGCAGGCTTCCACGATCCCGTTGGCGACTCGATCGCAACGAACGATCCCTCCGAAAATATTGACCAGGATCGCCTGGACATTGGGGTCCTCCAGAATGATATTAAAAGCCTGAGCAACGCGCTCTGCCGATGCCGTTCCCCCTACATCCAAAAAGTTCGCAGGGCTACCGCCGCTAAGTTGAATCATGTCCATGGTGGCCATGGCCAAACCGGCGCCGTTCACCATGCAGCCGACGTTACCGTCTAGTTTGACATAGTTTAGATTAAAGGAGGCTGCCTTGAGCTCCGTAGGATCCTCTTCGCGCGGGTCGTGCATCGCTGCAATGGCCGGGATACGCATCAAGGCATTGTCATCTATGTTCACCTTGGCATCCACGGCCAGAATACGATCATCGGAGGTTTTGAGAACCGGATTGATTTCGAACAACGATGCCTCGGTCCCCTCAAAAGCTTTGACCAGGTTTTGACAAAACGACACCATTTGTTTGAAGGCCTGACCTCCCTTGAGGCCCAGATTCAAGGCTACACGACGGGCCTGGTAGGCCTGAAAGCCAATGGTTGGATCAATCCATTCGCGGTAAATTTTCTCCGGATGTTTTTCGGCTACTTCTTCGATGTCCATTCCCCCTTCTGGTGAATAAACCATCACAAAGCCGCCGCGGGCTCGGTCCAACAAAACTGATAAATAAAATTCCTGGGTGGGCGATGGCCCCGGTGAATAAACATCCTCCGCTATCAAAACCGAATGAACGGTCTTCCCGGCGGCTCCCGTTTGAGGGGTCACCAATTGCATACCCAGAATTTGATGGCTCAAATCCCGTACCTGATCGATGGACTTGGCGAGTTTGATTCCGCCACCTTTGCCCCGACCACCGGCATGAACCTGCGCCTTGACCACCCACCAACCGGTACCGGTCTGCTCCTGTATTTGGGCCGCAGCATGGGCCGCTTCATCCGGGGTTTCGGCTAGAATACCTCGTTGAACGGTTACGCCGTACTGTGATAACAATGCTTTGCCCTGATACTCGTGAATGTTCATGTTAGGTCGTAATTAATTGGATTGGGTTGTGGAGGGGCCGTGACTTTAGCCTCCAAAGTCATCAAAGGCCACGTGCTCCTTGGGAATGCCCCAATCATCACACATTTTGAGAACGGCGGCATTCATCATCGGAGGCCCACAGAAGTAGAATTCGATTTCTTCGGGCTCTTTGTGTTTGCTCAAGTAGTTATCAATAAAAGATTGGTGTACAAAACCCAAGAAACCATCGCCGTCCCGATCATCCAAACCTTGACTGACCTTCCAATTATCTTCTGGAAGTGGCTCGGAGAGAACCACATGAAAACGAAAATTAGGAAACTCCTTTTCGATGGCCCTGAACTCGTCTACGTAAAAGAGTTCTCGCTTGGAACGTCCACCGTACCAATAACTCACCTTGCGACCGGTTTTGAGGGTATGAAAAAGGTGGAAAATATGGGCTCGCAACGGGGCCATACCGGCACCACCACCAACGTAGACCATTTCTTTTTGGGTATCCTTGATGAAGAATTCACCGTAGGGACCTGAAATGGTCACCTTGTCACCTGGCTTGCTGTTGAAAACAAAAGAGGAGCAAACACCCGGATTGACCTTCATCCATGCATTGCTGGCTCGATCCCAAGGCGGCGTGGCGATGCGAATGTTCAACTTGATGATGTTACCCTCCGCGGGATGGTTGGCCATGGAATAAGCGCGGAAGATGGGCTCCGGATTCACCATTGTGAGGTCCCACAACTTGAATTTGTCCCAATCCTCTTTGAACTTGTCCTTGCCGGCTGGATCATCGGGCGATGGAGCGATATCGATGTTCTTGAAATCAACCGTGCAGGCAGGGACATCCACCTGGATATAACCGCCGGCCTCAAAATGCAGATTCTCGCCTTCGGGTAATTTCACGGTGAATTCTTTGATGAAGGTGGCTACGTTGTAGTTGGAGACCACTTCGCACTCCCATTTCTTGATCCCGAATATTTCTTCCGGAATCTGAATCTTCATGTCGTTTTTGACCTTGACCTGGCAAGCGAGGCGCCAATGCTCGGCCTGTTCCCGACGATTCAAATGACCTTTTTCGGTGGGAAGGACATCACCACCCCCTTCCATGATTTGGCATTTGCACATGGCGCAGGTTCCACCACCCCCGCATGCCGAAGGCAAAAACAATTTGCGTTCCGACAAGGTGCTAAGAAGGGTCGACCCAGCAGCCACCTTGATGGGATGCTCCGTGTCCCCGTTTACAATAATCTGTACATCCCCGCTATTGACCAATTTGGCCTGGGCGTACATCAACACAAAAACCAACAGAAGAATCACCCCGGAAAAAGCGAGGATGGAAAAAAAGATGATGGATAAGGTTGCCCCGGTTAACATCGTTGAGGAGGTTTAAAGCGTTATACCCAGGAAACTCATGAAGGCAATGCCCATCAGTCCTGTAATTATAAAGGTGATACCAAGGCCACGTAGGGGCGCTGGGACATCCGAATAACGAAGCCGCATGCGAATCGCAGCAATCGCAACAATTGCTATCATCCAGCCAACTCCTGAGCCCAAACCAAAGACCGTGGCTTCGGCGAATTCGTAATCTCTTTCTTGCATAAAGAGAGAGCCACCCAAGATTGAACAATTCACGGCAATCAATGGCAAGAAAATCCCAAGAGCACCGTACAATTCAGGCGATAATTTCTCCACCAACATCTCGACCAACTGCGTCATCGAAGCAATGGTTGCGATAAACATAATGAAGGCCAAGAAACTCAAATCCACCTTGGCAAGAGAGGGACTAATCCAAGCAAGGGAGCCTTCTTTCAATACCTTGTTGAGCAGCAGCCAGTTGAGAGGCACCGTGATCACCATAACAAAGATGACGGCAATGCCCAATCCCAAAGCGGTCTTGACATTCTTGGAGACCGCCAAATAGGAACACATCCCCAAGAAATAGGCAAAAATCATGTTGTCGATGAAAATCGACCGAACAAACACGGATATCAAATCCGCAGCAAGAAATAATGGGCTCATTCTTTTTCCTCCAAATGTTTAGCAAAACTTCTTTGAATCCAGATATAGCAGGCCACCACAAAAAGGGCTCCGGCAGGAATCATCATCAAACCATTGTTGACATAACCCGCCTCGTAAAGGGCATCTGGGATGACTTTAAAGCCAAAAACCTTTCCGCTTCCTAGTAATTCCCGAATAAAGGCGACGGTCAAAATAACGACTCCGTATCCAAAACCATTACCCAAACCATCAAGCAAGGACGGATAAGGCTTGTTGCCCATGGCATAGGCTTCGAGTCGACCCATAACAATGCAATTGGTAATAATCAGGCCAACAAAAACCGACAATTGTTTGGAGACATCGTACATATATGCTTTGAGGGCTTGATCCACCAAAATAACGAGGACCGAAACCACTGTAAGCTGCACAATGATTCGAATGCGGGGTGGGATCGCATTGCGCATCAAGGATATCACAAAGTTGGAAAGGGCCACCACCGCCGTCACCGAAATCGCCATGACCATGGTGGGCTTCATTTGGGTGGTTACCGCCAACGAGGAACAAATACCCAAAACCTGGATGGTTACAGGGTTGTTATCTGAAAGCGGATCGGTTAGAAGTTTGCGTTCCTTCTTACCAAGCAGGGATTTTTTCTCAGCAGGTGGCTGAACGAGGACTTCACTCATAGGGCTTGGTTTGTTTTGGTTTGATTTTGGATGTATCGGAGATAGAAAGCGATGTCTTCCTGTAGCATTTTGCTCACCCCATTGGATGTAATGGTACCACCACTAATGGCATCCACCGCATGCGGCATGGATGCATCGTGTTTCCCTTTTTCGACCTTAACAGAAACGAATTGACCCTGTTCATTCAAAATCTTCTTGTTATTAAACTGCATTTCGAAACCATCGGTATTAATCTCTGCACCCAGTCCCGGGGTTTCTCCCTTGTGATCAAAAATGGCGGATTTGACCGTGTTACCATCCTGATCCAACGCGAGATAACCCCAAATGGGGCCCCACAAACCTACCCCCGCCATCTGTAGCAGATAGGTCACTTTGCCCTGGGGATCTTTGTAGATGTACAATGGATATCGGACTTTGTAACTTGAATTTTTGGATTGCAATTTCTTTTCCAAGGCTAGATCCAGGCTAATGGCAGCCACCCCTTCTATGGCCTTCCCCTGATCATCAATAACAACACCCTGAACCAGTTCGTCAAATTTCTTGTAATCGTTGGGGCCTGTGAGACCGACCAAGGAAAGAATGTTTTGTTGTTTTTCTTTGAGCACATTCTCATCCTGTGCAGGCTTGAGAATGGTGGCAGCTGCCGCCAGCAAGGCCGCGGAGATCGTCGTCACCACCAAGGCGAAGATGATGGTACCAGAATTTCCTTTGGTTGACATGGGTCTGTTTTGGAGATGTTATCTAAAAAGGTCTCGAGGGAAAATATCGAATAAGAATTTCAAACTTGAGGTTAGGCAAGGGCCCCTCGTCCGGCTAGGCGCTTGTTACGGCGAGCAATATTGGCCTGAACGACATAATAATCTATGAGAGGCGCCATGACGTTCCCAAACAAAATGGCCAACATAATTCCCTCGGGATAGGCCGGGTTAAAGACTCGAATCATAACAGCCATCATACCAACCAACAAGCCATAAATCCATTTGCCCGTGCCTGTATGGGCTGCCGTTACCGGATCGGTTGCCATAAAGACCGCACCAAAGAGCAAACCGCCCATGGCCAGATGCAAATAATAGGGCATGTTCATAAAGGGCGTTAAACCAATGCCATTGAAGATCAATCCCATCAGAAGAGCCCCTAGCACTACGCTCAGCATGATGACGCCGGATCCAATCCCCGTGAGGATCAAGAATGCGGCACCCAGAAGAATCGCGATTTTGGAGGTTTCTCCGATGGAGCCAGGAATCAAACCCACCACCATATCCTGCAAAGAATAATTCCAAGTCTGGTCTGCAGAAATATTAAAAGGTGAACCGGTGGCAGCTGCATTGGCAAGAGCCGTCGCACCGCTGTAAACGTCGGGCTTCTCCGAAATCCAAACTTGGTCCCCACTCATAAAGGTTGGATAGGCAAAAAACAAAAAGACCCGGGCGGTGAGTGCCACATTAAGGACGTTCATTCCGGTGCCGCCGAAGACTTCCTTGGCAAACACAACCGCAAAAGCGGTGGACAATCCCACCATCCAGAGTGGAATATCCGGAGGCAAGACCAAAGGAATTAACATGCCCGATACGAGGAAGCCTTCGTTAATGGCATGGCCTTTCTTGGAGGCCACAAAAAACTCGATACCCAAACCCACCGTATACGAAACCACTACAATAGGCAACACCTTGATTGCTCCGTACAACACCTTGTCCCAAAAGCCCACCATGGGTGAACCGACGAATTCGCCCAAGGCCAAAAAATGTTGATGACCCACATTAAAAATGCCAAATAGCAAGGAGGGAACCATCGCAAGGATCACAAAAAACATAGTCCTTTTGAGGTCAATACCCGCTTTGATATGGGTTCCACCGGTGCTGACCCGGTCCGGGGTAAAAAGGAACGTGGCGAAACCGTCAAAAAGGGTATGAAACTGGGCGTATTTCCCTCCTTTTTCAAAGTCGGGACGTAGCTCCAATATTTTCTTTTTTAGAAAGTCCATGGGGAAACTATAGGTATAACAATTTGATTATTAATGTATTGAGAGTCTTTTTTATTGCTCTTCGGAAATCAACATATCCAGGCCCTGCCTCACCATTTGCTGAACAGGAATCTTGGAGGTGCACACAAATTCGCAAAGGGCCATGTCCTCTTCATCCAACTCGTGGAGGCCTAGTTGCTCCATCTCTTCAATATCCTGGTAGTGAATGGCCTTGAGGAGGTAGGTGGGTAGAACGTCCATGGGCAGGACTTTTTCGTACTGTCCCGTCATCACAAAAGCCCTTTCTTCACCGTGCGTATTGGTGTTTACGTTGTAGGTGCGATTGCTGAGCCAACCTGACAAAAATGATTTGGAGATGTCAGGGCGGGCATAGGATGGTAAGAGCCAGCCCAGGAATTCCAAATCGCGACCTTCAGGAATCACACTGAGCTGGTCGTTATAAAATCCAAGGAATCCATCCGAGGACACTTGCTCACCACTCAGCACATCCCCCGATACGGCGCGGTGATCACCAGGTTGTAAGCCAGCCGACTCCAACAATTCGTGCACCGAGCCACCCACCAAAGCCTGGGCATAACCGGGTTTGGTCAACGAGGAACCACCAACAGCCACCCAGCGCCGGGCATCGTAATACCCGGTTAAGAAAAGGCGACCCAAGATGATCACATCCGCCGGAGTCATAGTCCAAACACAATCACCTTTGGCAATCGGTGATAGGTGATGCATTTGAATACCCACATTACCGCTGGGGTGGGGACCTTCAAAGGCCTGCTTTTGAACCCCCGCAGCATTTGTGAAATGCGATGAGCGAGTCTTGGAAGCGTGCGTATGCACCTGAACCTTCCCCGGGCATAATTGATTGAGGGCCTTGAGGCCTTCGGCAAAAGCGGCCGGATCTTGGTCCACTTGGAAATCCCGATCCGCAGCCATGGGTGCGGTATTAAAAGCAGAAATAACGATGCAACGGGGTTGGGCATCGGGTCGCGCCATCCGATTGTAAGGCCGTTGACGCAGGTGGGCCCAGGCGCCCGCCATCATCATTTTGGCTTTGACCCCTTCGGCGCCCAAATCCTCCGGGCGGCCCGAACCAAAGTCCATGTAATGATTCTCTCCGTCGCCTTGTAGGACGATGGCTTCCAAAAGCCTTTTGGCCCCTCTTTGAATGGCAAGAACCTTGCCACTCATGGGACTGCAAACAAAAAGGCCGGGCTGTTCCTTGTCCTCCAACAAAGGAGTGCCCGCGAGGACCGCCCCCCCTTCTTCAACCAAAAGCCTGAACTTTTGGTAGCGAAATACGGTGGGACGAACGGCGCAGGTTCGGTTGGCAATGGAAAGCCGGGATGAGGTGGCGGGGGTGCCGGCAAGTTGGATGTCGTACCCTTTGCGAAGTCGGATGGTTGATGCCATGGTTGTAGTGCGGCCCAAAAATACATTCAGCAAACCCTAGGAATCCAAAAAATCACCGATTTATTATGCCCGTTGAAAGAAAAAAGACATCAGTGCGGGCACGTTAAAGCCGATTATAGCGTATGATTGAGTATGGCGACGATGCCCCGTTTTTTTGCTTTAGCGCTTAGCCTCTGGTTTCAGATTTCCTGGAGCTCTGGAATCACCGCAACAGACCCCTACCGGGACCAGGTTTTTGCTTCATCGATTGCCGGGGTGCGCATGCAGACCGAATCCGACCCCTTTGCTTCCCCGGTTTGGGAGTTGGGCTCCAGCAACCCTCCTTTGGTTTTGCATTTTGATGATCTGGACGGGGGCTATAGACCTTTTACCGTACGGCTCGTTGCATGCCGCAGGGATTGGACCCCTGCGGACCTGTTTGAATCCCAGGTATTTGAAGGTTTGGACCGGGAGCCCATCCAAGACCACCGGCCTTCGTTCAACACCTTGCAACGGTACACCCACTACAGCCATCCCATCCCTTCCGAGACCCTGCGTCCCAAGATTTCGGGGAATTTTGCTGTTTTGGTTTATGCCGACCAAGACCTTCAGGAACTCGTTCTGGTCCGGCGCTTGTTGGTGCTCGAAAACCGGGTCTCCGTATCAGCCCTGGTCCGCCGCGCCTACACGGCCGGTCAAGGCAGCAGCCATCAACAATTGGACCTGGAATTGTATCCCGGTCGATTGGTTATTCAACAGCCGGCCTTGGACCTAAGCCTGCAAGTCATGCAAAACGGTGATTGGAATCGATTGCAGCCCTGCCCCTCCTTCCCCACCTTGTTGGGCCCCCAACAATGGACCTACCGGGGCTTGTCCGAGCTCCTCTTTGCTGGCGGCAACGAGTACAGGGCGGTGGACCTTCGAACCGTTCGGGCACCTGGCCGAGGAATTGAACGCATCATCCGCACGGTCGAAGGGTACGAGGCCTGGGTCCAGACCGACCCAACCCGGGGAACCGCGCCCCATCTCAGCCAAAAGGATCTGAACGGACGATCCATGATCCAAAATTTCGAACAAAGGCAGCCCCATACCGAATCCGAATATGTTTGGACCACCTTTGCCCTGGAACCGGGTCCTGGAGAATCCTTTCAAAAGGTTTACCTCCAAATTGATGGGGGATTATCGGCCTGTGATAACGCCTTGGCCATGGAATGGCAATCCGAAACCGGACTTTGGGTCAAATCCATTTACCTCAAACAGGGCTTTTACGATTATCAGTACCTCACCGGCCCGGAACCCTGCAGCGCCGTTGCCCTCGAAGGAACCCATGCCGATACCGAGAATGACTACGAGGTCTTGGTGTATTACCACCCCCCGGCCGGCATGGCCTACGATCGTTTGGTGGGCTATACCAAGGTCAATTCGATGGGGCAAAAAGGACGCTAACGCTCTGTTAAGAACGATGCCAAAGAGCCCCTCCCTATCTTTGGGATTGAATTTTTCTAATTATCATACGCTCTATTGAACCAATCCTTTATGCCTAGACCCCTTTCCCCCAACGACCCCTGCCTGGTTTCCGTAGCCCGTACCCCCATTGGGAGCATGGGTGGTTCCTTGGCAGGACTTTCCGCCACAGCCCTAGGGAGCATCGCCATCACCGCAGCCCTTGAGAGGGCCGGACTACAACCAGACGGAGATTTGGGCGTTTCGGGAATCGACGAAGTTTACATGGGGAATGTCATCAGCGCTGGTTTGGGGCAGGCTCCAGCCACCCAGGCCGCCGTCGGAGCGGGCATCGCCAAAACCACCCCTTTTACCACCATTAACAAGGTTTGTGCATCGGGCATGAAAGCGGTTATGCTTGGCGCCCAATCCATTGAATTGGGACAGAATCAAGTCGTGGTGGCTGGTGGCATGGAGAGCATGAGCCAAGTGCCCTATTATCTGGACCGGGCTCGCAATGGTTACAAGTTTGGGCATGCCCAACTCATCGACGGCATCCTCAAAGACGGCCTCTGGGATGTCTATCACCAGTACCATATGGGCAAT
>CAIOCC010000097.1 GCA_903856555.1 uncultured Bacteroidota bacterium | reverse complement strand
GGTGGGAAAGGAGCTGAAGGGCTTTGGGTTGTTGCATTTGTTGCAAACCCAAACGCACAAAATCAGCAATGGGAAGGAGCAGGGCCGGTTGGCTTTGGAAATAACCCACGATGGATTCAACAAAGCGCATGGCCTGGATTTCTTCGGAATACACCGAATCGGGTTCAAAAAGCCGGTAGTATTCGACGATCATGTTGGGCAAGATGGGGTGATGCACCAGGGCCGTATCGCCCAGGTTCGCCATTTGGAGGTAGGATCCGGGGCGAAGCTGCGGGCGCATTTCTTCGGGGTTTTGACCCAGAAAAGGGGCTTCGGGCCTCAAAAACCGCAGGCCGGTCCCGGCTTGGGGGTTGTTGATGCGTGCCAGCAGGTTTTGGTCTTCTTGCTCCAAAAGGAGGATTTGCTTTTGGGCGGAGCGATGCAATTCGTCGGCATCGGGAAATTCACGGCGCAGGCTGATTAGCAATTGCCGGCGGGAACGCAGGCGCAAAAGGCTTTGCCGAGTCTCGCGGTAGGTCTGCCAGGCATCTCCCCTCCGAATGTCCACCGAATCAGGTCCCAGAGCCACAAAGTCCACCGGCTGCCCGTCCCATAACACCAGGCTTTGGCCATCGTTCCAGGCCACCCGGTAAAAACCTGTATAGCCCCCTGCCGGCCAATCAAAGCGGACCCGACCCAGGCTGTCGGCGGTGGCGGTGGCCAAGGTATCGGATTGATGAAGGCGGATGCTGCTTAGGATGGCTTGTTGGCCCGAGCGCAGGGGCAGTTGGGCCTGGAGCACGGCTTTTGCGGTCGGAAAACGCGCCTGGGAGAACCCGCTTTTGGGGCAGGCGCCGAGGAGGAGGATAAGGCAAAGCAGCAGGCGAGGACAGGGAGTCCGTGGAGCGGGGGCGGGAATCATCGGCGCAAGGGGTTTTACCCAAAATTAAACGCTTTGACCAAGGGCAAGTTCCTACCCAAGGCACAACCGTGCCGATATTTGCGGCATGACAGATCGGCAAATTATTTTTTCAATGGCCGGGGTGACCAAAACCCTCCCCACCGGCAAGACCATTCTCAAGGACATTTACCTCTCCTTTTTTTACGGGGCCAAAATCGGGGTCCTCGGTTTGAACGGCGCGGGCAAATCCACTTTGCTCAAAATCATAGCCGGGCTCGACAAAAATTACCAGGGCGAAGTGGTGTTCTCCCCGGGTTACAAGGTGGGTTACCTTTCCCAGGAGCCGGATTTGGATCCCACCAAGACCGTGCGACAAATTGTTGAGGAAGGCGTGGGCGAAACCATGGCCCTGCTAGCAGAATTTGATGCCGTATCGGCCGCCTTTGGGGAGCCAGATGCGGATTTTGATGCATTGCTCAAGCGCCAATCCGAAATCCAAGAAGCCCTGGATGCCACCGATGCTTGGAACATTGACACCCGCCTTAACATGGCCATGGAGGCCCTGCAATGCCCTCCGGCAGACGCCCTTATCGAACGCCTTTCGGGGGGGGAGCGCCGCCGCGTTGCGCTTTGTCGTTTGTTGTTACAGGAGCCCGAAATTCTGTTGTTAGACGAACCCACCAACCACCTGGATGCCGAAAGCATCGATTGGTTGGAACAACATTTGCGTCGTTACAAAGGCACCGTCATTGCGGTCACCCACGATCGCTATTTCTTGGACAATGTGGCGGGATGGATTTTGGAATTGGATCGTGGCGAAGGCATTCCTTATCAGGGGAATTATTCGGGTTGGTTGGAACAAAAATCCAAGCGCCTGGCCCAAGAAGAAAAAAGCGAAAGCAAGCGTCAAAAAACCCTTCAGCGAGAATTGGACTGGGTGCGCATGGCGCCCAAAGCCCGTCATGCCAAATCCAAAGCGCGTTTGACGGCTTACCACAAATTATTGGACGAGGATATCAAGGAGAAAGAAGCTCGTTTGGAGCTCTTTATCCCTTCAGGACCGCGATTGGGTAACACGGTGATCGAAGTGGAAGGGGTCAGCAAATCGTTTGGGGACCGGGTCTTGGTCAAGGATTTGACGTTTAGCCTTCCACCGGCCGGGGTGGTGGGCATCATCGGCCCCAACGGGGTGGGCAAAACCACCTTGTTCCGGATGATTGTAGGCCAAGAAAAACCAGACAGCGGAACGATCCGCATTGGGGAAACGGTGCAGTTGGCGTATGTGGACCAATCGCACGATGATTTGATTCCGGACAAGACGGTCATTGACCTGATATCCGGTGGAACCGAATATGTGATGGTGGATGGTCGTCAAGTGAACGCGCGGGCTTACCTGAGCAAATTCAATTTTACGGGCTCGGACCAAAACAAAAAACTCAAGGACCTCTCCGGTGGGGAGCGAAATCGGGCGCATTTGGCGCTGACCCTCAAGCAGGGGGCCAATGTGCTTTTGTTGGACGAACCCACCAACGATATTGACGTGAATACCTTGAGGGCCCTCGAAGAAGCCATCGAGAATTTCCCCGGCTGTGCGGTCATTATATCGCACGATCGCTGGTTTTTGGACCGGGTGTGCACGCACATGTTGGCCTACGAAGGGGACGGGACGTTTTATTGGTTCGAGGGCAATTTTGCGGATTACGAAGAGAATCTGCGCCAGCGCAAAGGCGAATCGGCCTTGCGTCGTAACAAATACCGGGACTTGAGCGG
>CAIOCC010000096.1 GCA_903856555.1 uncultured Bacteroidota bacterium | reverse complement strand
TTCGAGGCGGAGGTTGCTGGGCGCGTGCAGAACCCAACCGCTTTGCCAGGAAACCTGAAGGGTCCGTAGGGGGATGCCGGTCCCTATGGGCAGGCCCAAATCAGCAGGCCGATTGATATACGAAATCAAAGGATCGCGGCCGACCGAAACCCGGTTGTTGGAATCCAAGCCGGTCCGCAGGAGGGAGGCCTGGAGGTTATGAAACCAACGGCCTCGTAACAAAGATCCGCGCCCCAGGAATTCCACAAAATTAGCTCCGGCAGGATGCGCAAAGGGTTGGTTGAGATGGGTATAGCTGGTGACCGAATTCCAATGGCTGTAGGTATAAGGTCGGGCTCCGTTATGTTCCAACAACAAACGCAATCCCCGAATTCCTCCCAAGTCGGCCGATTTCCATCCCACTTGCCAAGCGTATTTGTTGACCCACGATCCGTTCTGGGCCAGGAGTTTGGCGACATGGATTTCGTCGATGAGGAATTGACCGTAAGCCTGTTGTTGGGCGTTGATTTTGTAGCCGATATTCAGGCCCATCAAAGCGTTCCCAAAAGAACCCAGCCCAAATTCAATCGGCCGCAAAAAAACAAAGGGGTTGAGGTATTCCAATTCGATACCTCGGCGACCCAGGGTGTCCTGGGCGGCCCAAACAACGGCATGGTAAAGGCCTACCTGCCAACGACGACCCAAATTCCAGTCCAACAAACCGTTCACGCTGTATTTCTGCGCGTAGGCCTTGTCCCCGGAGGCCGCCGCTCCCCCCAGGCCCGAAATACGAGGGGCCCGCAAATCGGTATGTTTGCCCAAGGTATAGGTGTACTGCATGGGCCCCAAGGTGTACGAGGCTTTGAGGTGGGTATAAGGGGAGGAGAAGTCCGACCATAACATCGAACGATACCCGTAACCGATAAAATTCCGTTCGTGACCAAACATCAAGACCAAGCGGCGGTTCGGGGACCAGGCCAGGTGCGAGGTCGCCATGTAATAATCCCAAACATCTTTTGTGCCGATGAGTCGGGCCTGCATCCTACCGGGCACGATGCCGTATTGGCGAATCCATGCGTCCGTAAAGGAGGGGTAAATTCCGTTGTGCAACCAGATGCTCGACCGAAAGGCAAAGGTGGATCCGGCATGGCCCTGCAAGCGCACGCCTCGGATATTGGTCCAGGTTTCTTTTTCTTCTCTTCCCACTTCAAATTCGACCAGGGGATCGAGGCGCAGGCTCCAATCCAGGGAATCCCCCTCGTAATGGACGGCGGACCGCCCGCGGTACCATGAGCGAAGGTAGGAGGCGATGTTTCGAGCTGGCCGTGTTTCGTTGCCCTTGACGTGCCGTGTTGCTTCGCCGTTGGCATGCCGTGTTCCCGGCCTTGCACCGACGAAGACCCAGGGTTTGACGGCCGAGTGGAATGAACTTCCCGGGTCGAGGATGGTGGGCCAATGAGCGGCTTCCATTTCAGCCTGCAGGGGCAAAGGCAGGGGTCCTTGGATGCCCTGGGCGCGGAGCAGGGAATCGGAGGGCATGGCCGGATCGCCCGCAATGAATGGATCGCCCGCGATGAATGGATCGCCCGCAATGGCCAGGTTCGTTTGCGCCCCCAAACATGCACCCCGCCAACCGAATAGAAGGACCGTGGACAAAAAAACGGGCAGGGCCACCCTTCTTAACAAAACATTTATCGTGTAGTGCATCACCCAAAAATAAACCGACTTAATGCGCGCTGAGCCAATCAGGACCGCGGCCTAGGTCCACGACCAAGGGGACGAGGAGTTTGGCGGCG
>CAIOCC010000095.1 GCA_903856555.1 uncultured Bacteroidota bacterium | reverse complement strand
AGCCCGGGGTCGGCCCACCAACGAGGCCGTTGCGGGTTCTGCCGAATCAGCGCATGCAACCGCGAAGGCTCCCGTTGCGACTTCTTCCGTCTTTATTGCTCGTTTGCTCAACGCCGTAGGACTACGCCGGGCCTAGGCGGAGTCGATGAAATGAGCGAATTCTACCAAGCCCGGTTGCACAGGTTGGTTCGTTGGAACCAATGGACCCTGGTTGTGGTCCTGCTCTTGATTTTGGCCGGAGGCATTGTCCGTTCATCGGGATCGGGCATGGGTTGTCCGGATTGGCCTCTTTGTTTTGGGCAAGTGATTCCGCCCTTGGTAGAATCCGATTTACCGGCCAATTACCAAGAAATCTATGCCGAGCGGGGTTACGCCGATACGCGTTTTAATGCGCTCAAAACCTGGACCGAATACCTCAATCGTTTGCTGGGTGCGCTGACCGGCTTGATGGTCCTGGTCCAAGCGGTCTTGGCTTTTCTCTTGGTTCGTTCCCGTTCGGTTTCAATGGCTTCCTCGGCTTCGTCCGGTGCGGGTGTTTCCGGTAGCACGGCCTTTTGGGCCGCCTTGCTGGCCCTCGTTTTGGTCTTGGTCCAGGGCGGTATCGGGGCTTGGGTGGTTGCCAGTCATCTTCAAGGATCGGTCGTGACCCTGCATCTGGCCCTTGCCTGGGTTTTGATGGGTGTCCAAGTTGGTTTGGGGGTGCACCTGAGCGGTCGTCCAGCCCAGGCTTGGTCCATACCCCGTGCAGAGGCTTGGGCCATGGGTTTTTGGCTTCTTTTGTTGTTGGTTCAATTGTTTTTGGGGGCCGGGGTGCGCGAAGCGGTGGATGCCTGGACGCCGGTTTATGCAACGGATGTTTTTGAGATGCGGGTACTGGGCGCCGTGTATTTGGCACACAAAAATTTATGGATGTTGATCATGCTGGGCGGGGCCTGGTTGGCGTATCGACTATGGACCCAATGCCCGGACGGGCAGGCTCGCTTCTGGTCCTTGCTGGCCATGGCGTCGCTGACCCTGCAGGTTATGAGTGGTTTGTGGATGGTTTTGGGGGCCTTGCCGGCTTTGCCCAGAACCCTGCATGTTTTGTTAGGGAGTTTGGCTTTGGTGGGTGCTTTGGGTTGGGCTTTCCGGGTATTGGCTTTGCACCGCGCAACCCGTTCATGATGGCGATGACCCAACGATTCCGCGATTACGGGCAGTTCATCAAACTGAGGTTGTCCATGCTGGTGGTCTTTTCGGCCGTCTTGGGTTACCTCATTGCGGCAGGTCCCGACTTTTCGGGCTCGGTCATGGCTTGGCTGGCTCTCGGAGGATTCTTGGTTACCGGGGCATCGAACGGCTTGAACCAAATCATTGAACGACACACCGATGCCCTCATGCACCGCACTTTGGGCCGCCCGGTACCCAGCGGGCGTATGGGACTACCCGAAGCATGGACCTTGGCCTTGGCCCTGGGCCTGGCAGGGTTGGCGGTCTTGGCTTGGGGTACCACCCCGCTCAGCGTCGCCATGGGTGCCGTGGCCCTTTTGAGTTATGCTTTTGCCTACACGCCCCTCAAAAAAATCACGCCGGTGGCGGTTTTTGTCGGGGCCTTCCCCGGGGCGATGCCGGTCCTCATTGGCTACGCTGCCCACCACGGTCATTTGAATCTGGAGGCCGGCTTGTTGTTTTTGGTTCAATTTTTTTGGCAATTTCCGCATTTTTGGTCCATTGCCTGGGTTTTGCACGAGGATTATCAACGGGCTGGTTTTCATTTGTTACCGACCCGCAACGATCCACAGACCGGGACGGCGCGGATTATCTTGGTGTACACCTGTGCTCTTATTCCCCTGGGTTTGGCTCCTTGGTGGTACGGTTTTCAGGGTGGGGTGGGGGCCATGGTTTGTTTGGTGGCTTCGCTGGGCTTTGTGTTCGCGGCTTGGAAGCTTTACCGGGGGGCCGATGTGGGCGATGCACGCAAACTAATGTTTGCAAGTTTTATTTACTTGCCGGTGGTGCAGCTGGCCTATTGGCTGGATGCCGTTTAATTTCCTTTAACCCTTGAATCCGCAGGAACCCATGAGCACCAAACCTTTAGCCAAATCGTCTTCCCCGGCCCCTCGTTCGGCGGTGCATCCTTTGGAGTTTTTGTTGTGGGGCTTCTTGGTTTCCGTTTTCATGTTGTTTGCCGGTTTGACGTCGGCTTACATGGTTCGAAGAGCCGATGGGAATTGGTTGGACTTTCAATTGCCCGGGGCCTTTGCCCTGTCAACGGTGTTGGTCGTGGTATCCACCCTTAGTTTGGAATTTGCCCGCAAATCGGCCCGTCGCAACGAGTTCCCTGCATTGCGCGCCTACCTGGGGGGGACCGGATTGCTTGGTTTGGCCTTCTTGGCTTCTCAACTCTACGCCTACCGGCAGTGCACCGATCAGGGAATTTTCCTGGTCGGGAATCCTTCCGGTTCGTTCTTGTATGTGCTGTCCGGGATGCATGCTCTGCACATCGCAGCCGCAATTTTGGCGGTGGGGGTGATGCTCTACAAAGCATTCCGTTTGGATATCCATTCCAAGTCCTTGCTGGGAATGCGCCTTTTGGCCATTTTTTGGCACTTTCTTACCGTACTTTGGCTTTACCTTTACGCATTCTTGTGGTGGATGCACTAAATTTCGGAATCGTTTAAATCATCGTATGTCATCGCACAGCTCCCCTGCTCTTTCGACCTCCGGTAAACTTTGGGACGGCGGAAACGAACCCTTCGGCGCCAGTTATGGCAAGCTGATGATGTGGTTCTTCCTCTTATCCGACGCCTTTACCTTTTCGGCCCTTTTGTTGGCCTATGCGGCCCTCCGTTTTTCATCGTTGAGCTGGCCGGTTCCCGATGATGTCTTTGCGGCCGTTCCCTTTATTCACGGTCATTTCCCCCTGGTTTTTGTGGGCATTATGACCTTTATCCTCATCATGAGTTCGGTCACGATGGTGTTGGCGGTCGAAGCCGGTCACCGCGGGGCTCGGAACGAAGTGGTCAAATGGATGTTTTGGACCATCCTGGGCGGTATCGCCTTTTTGGGCTGCCAGGCCTGGGAATGGAGCCACCTTCACCACGACGGTGCTTGGTGGGGTTCCAATCCTTTTGTGAACGCCGATGGCACTCCGGGCCAGGTGAATTTCACCAATTTGTTTTTTACGATCACCGGTTTTCATGGCTTCCACGTTTTTAGTGGGGTGGTGATCAATATAATTGTTACCATCATGACCATGGCCGGGGTTTTTGACCGCCGGGGCACCTACGAAACCATCGAAAAAATCGGCTTGTACTGGCACTTTGTGGACTTGGTATGGGTCTTTGTTTTCACGTTCTTTTACCTCATCTAATCACCTCTCCCTAAATTTATTGTCCATGTCAGGGGAACACAGCAACAGTTTTGATATCCGTGGTATCTGGAGGGTTTTTTGGGTCCTCTTTGCCATCACTGCGGTGGAATTTGTGATCGCCCTGGCCATCCCAGAGGCGTTCATGGCCAAGCCCATCAAGAACGCGATTTACATCGCCTTGACCCTGCTCAAGGCCTTCTACATCGTGGCCTATTTCATGCACCTCAAATTCGAGAAAATCAACCTGATTTATAGCATTTTGTTACCGACCATTTTTGTCTTGGGCGTGATTGCAGCCCTGATGTACGAGTCGGATTATTGGTTTACACTGCGCTGATGCGCCAGTACGGCCTGCTCTTTTTGATGCTGGGCCTCCCCGTAGTGATTTACTTGTTGTACGTCAATACGGCCGAGAACCGATACCAGTCCCTTCCCATTTACGGACCACGCAAGGTCCTGCCCACGGCCGTTCTTGACGGCAAAACCCATCCGGACGATACCCTGTATTTTGTTCTCCCCGGAGTCAAAGAATGGACGCAGGGCTCGGGCAATCCGGTCCATATTCTGCATTTGGTGCGCAACGACGGTCCAGTTCATCGACTGTCCCTGCGGTCCAAACAAGCGGCCCGGGTACGGGATGTGTTTCGATCGAATCCCCTGGTCCATCAGTTTTGTTTGGGGGTGAACGATGGGGCCGTGAAGGACTTGGATTCGGCGGTCTTGTTTGCGGACATGCAACCTTTGGAAAGAATCTTGGATTCGGCCTCCAAAGCGGAATTATGGAGGGAACTTCGGGTCTTTACCCCGGATTGGCAGCAACTGTTCCGTCAGATTCCCCAGGAGGATTTGACTTTGTTGGTGGATCGCCAGGGCAGGGTGCGGGGCTTTTACCGCGGGGTTCTCAAAGACCAAACCGATCGTTTGATGGAGGATACGCGGACCCTGATTGCCGAATACGCCAATACGCCTAACAAAAGACGGCGCCGTGTTTAATTTTGAGTCATGACCGACACCACCTCGCAGAATCGGAACGCCAAAAGAATCGTAGGGACCCTTTCCCTGGTGGTTTTGGGCCTGGTGATTTTGCTCAATAATTTGCCTCAACAAAGCAGCCTTCCCTGGTTTGTGCCCTGGCTGCCTCGTCTCAACGCCACCCTCAACGCGATTTGCACGGTGCTTTTGCTCCTGAGCTGGCGCATGATCCGTTTGCATCGGATTGATTGGCACAAAAAACTAAACCTGACCGCCTTTGGGCTTTCGACGGTTTTTTTGTTATCCTATGTTTTGTTTCATTCCTTCGGGATCGAAACCAAGTTCCCGGAGTCCAATCCGCTTCGGCCTTTTTACCTAACGATTTTGATATCGCATATTGTTCTGGCTGCGGTGGTTTTGCCCATGGTTTTGCTGTCCTTTTACTATGCGCTGAGCGCTCAGATTGAAACCCATCGCCGTTTAACTCGCTGGTCGATGCCGATTTGGCTCTATGTCACCTCCACTGGCGTATTGGTTTATTTGATGATCTCTCCTTATTATTCTTTTTGATTCCCTAACAACAGATAATATGCCCTTTCTCCTTTCTTCGCTTCGTTCGGTCGCCTTTGGTCTGGGTTTTGTTATGATTTTGACCCTGGTTGCAGGAACCCAGGAATCCGCTGCCCAATGCCCCATGTGCAAGACATCGCTGGAGTCGAACCGCAAGGATGACCAAAAGGCAGTGGGCAAGGGCCTTAACAAAGGAATCCTTTATTTGCTGGCCATGCCTTTTTTGGTGGTGGGGACGGTCGGTGGTTTGTATTGGCACCGGCAGCGTCGCTTTGAGGAGGTCGAAGAACGTCGGCGCCAGATTCTCGAAAACTAAAGGGAATGAATTGGTCGGATGTTGCGAAGGGGCGTTGTCCGCGTTGCAAAACCGGCCCCATGTTCAAGTACCCTGCCACGGACTTGCGCAGGGCCACCCAAATGCACCAAGACTGTCCGCATTGTGGGTTTCATTTTGAAATTGAACCCGGATTTTTTTGGGGCGCGATGTACATCAGCTACGCCTTCTCGGTAGCGGTTTCGGTTACCTTCGGCGTTCTCGCTTATTTGGTTTTTGACGATCCCGCTGTGTGGCTTTATTGTCTGTGCATTTTTATTCCCTTGTTGTTGTTATCGCCTTTGAGTATGCGGTTTTCAAGGGTGCTTATGTTGTATTGGTTTGGCGATGAATGAAGCGAGGGCAATGATTGACCTGATCCATGATTGACCTGATCCATGATTTGGAAGGCTACCAAGCCGAATACCAGCGCAGTGTTCAAGACCCCGAAGGGTTTTGGGCCGGGGTGGCCGAGGGTTTTCATTGGCAGAAGCCTTGGGACCGGGTGCTGGATTGGAATTTTGAGGAACCCAGTGTTCGCTGGTTTGAAGGGGGGTTAACCAATTTGTGTTATAACGCGGTGGATCGCCATGCCTTGCGTGATGGGGATCGCGTGGCGTTGATTTGGGAACCCAACAGTCCCAACGATGCGCCCCGTCAATGGACCTACCGTGAATTGCAAGAGGCGGTGGCTCGTACCGCTGGGATGCTTCAGACGATGGGCGTCCAGGCCGGGGACCGGGTTTGTTTGTACATGCCCATGATTCCCGAATTGTTATGGTCGGTGTTGGCCTGTGCCCGATTGGGTGCGGTTCATTCGGTGGTTTTTGGGGGCTTTTCGGCCCGCAGTCTGGCCGACCGGGTCGCGGATGCGGGGGCGGCTGTGGTGGTATGTTCGGAAAAAATCCGTCGCGGCCCCCGGGACTTGCCCTGCAGGGCCGTGGTCGAAGAAGCCTTGGATTTGTTGGAGGCCGAGCAGGATCATCCGGTGCGCAAGGTCCTGGTTCAAGGGAGTCTTGACCCATCCAAGCCGTTGCGATCCTTTCCGAACATTCAGAGTTGGGATTGGGATCGGCTCTGGGACCAAACCACAACGAGGCCCGAGCCCCGTTGGATGGATGCCGAAGACCCCCTTTTTATACTCTACACCTCAGGTTCGACCGGCAAACCCAAAGGCGTCCTGCACAGCACCGGTGGGTACATGGTTTATACAGCCTATTCCTTTGCCCAGGTTTTTCGAACGGCGCCAGGGGACGTGTTTTGGTGCACTGCGGATATCGGCTGGATCACGGGCCATAGTTACTTGGCTTACGGTCCTTTGCTTCAGGGAGCGACGGTGGTCATGTTCGAAGGCATCCCGACCTACCCGGACCCTTCCCGTTTTTGGAAAATATGTGAGAGGCATCGTGTTAGTCATTTTTATACCGCTCCGACCGCCATCCGCGCCCTGATGGTGCACGGTGATGCCCCGGTTCAATCGGCGGATTTGTCATCGCTGCGTGTTTTGGGCTCGGTGGGGGAACCCATCAACGAGGAGGCCTGGCAGTGGTATCACCGCGTGGTGGGTGGGGAGCGATGTCCGGTGACCGATACCTGGTGGCAAACCGAAACCGGGGGCATCCTCATCGGGGCCTTGGCCGGCCTATCCCCGCTCAAACCCACCTATGCGGGTCGTCCTTTGCCAGGGGTGCAGCCGGTGTTGTTGGATCCCCAAGGTCGTGAATTGGAACCCACCGATCCCCCTTCCGAGCAAGAAGGGCTGCTCGCGATGCGATT
>CAIOCC010000094.1 GCA_903856555.1 uncultured Bacteroidota bacterium | reverse complement strand
TGCATTACCACGGCCATTTTTCCCATCTATTACAGCAGCCTTTCGGCGGCGGTCTCGGCCCAAAACGGCTGGACCCGCCCGGTGGCCAACAGCCTGGGCCAGGCCAGCGAATCCGTTTCTTTTTTGCGGTTGGGTTCGTGGGAGGTTCCGGCCAGCAGCTTGTATTCCTATGCCTTGGCCCTGGCCTACCTGAGTATCGCGATGGTATCGCCTTTGCTTTCGGGGATGGCGGATTACGGAGCACGTCGCAAGGCCATGATGAATCTTTTTATCACCGTTGGCAGCCTGGCCTGCGTTGGGCTTTACGGGATGACGGTCGATACGTGGGCCTGGGGAATCTTTTGTTTTGTGTTAGCGGCTTTTTCGTGGGCCGGTTCCGCGCTTTTTTACAATGCGTTTTTGCCGGTGATTGCCAGCCCATCCCGCATCGATGCCGTTAGTGCCAAAGGCTTTGCCTACGGTTATGTCGGATCGGTGGTTCTGCTGATCCTGAATTTGGCCTTTATCATGAACCCCGGGTGGTTGGGCATGGATACGGGGCAGGTGACCCGCTTGTCCTTTGTGAGTGTGGGCTTGTGGTGGTGGGGTTTTTCCCGCATCACGCTGGCCGGTCTGCCCGGCGAAGAGGCCAGCGGCCAGGCCGGTCTTCGGACCACGGCCCTCGGTTGGTTGCGCATCGGCTGGTCCGAGTTGCGCGGGGTGGTGGTGGCCATGAAAGGCATGCCTTCCCTCAAGACCTTTTTGTTTGCGTACTTTTTTACCTGCGCTGGTTTGCAGACCATCATGCTGGTGGCTTCCTTGTTTGGCGCAGAGGTGCTACGATTGCCCACGGATCGGTTGATTGCGGTGATTCTTTTGATCCAAATTATCGCCATCGGTGGGTCCTTTGGATTTGCTCGTTTGGTGCCCAAGATGGGCAATGTTCGGTTGCTTATTCTGACGGGTCTGGTATGGATTTTGGTTTGTATGGCGGCGGCGGTTGTTCAACAGGAATGGGAATTTTACACCATGGCCGGGGTGGTCGGTGTGATCATGGGCGGGTCCCAAACTTTGTTGCGGAGCACCTACGCCAAGATGATACCAACGGGTACGCGCAACAACGCCTCGTTTTTTTCTTTTTACGATTTGACCGAAAAAGTAGCCATCGTTTTTGGCACCTTTAGTTTTGGTTTTATCAATCAATGGACCGGCTCGATGCGCAATTCGGCCTTGTTTTTGGCCCTGTATTTTGTGATTGGGATTTACTTTCTGATCCGCATGCTTCGCATTCCTCGTGAAAACCCATCCTGAACCTATGTTGACGCCGGAGGTCCTCCCCATGGAGGAGGTCGATTTTTTTGTCCCTTGTTTTGTGGACCAGTTTTACCCCGACGCCGCCATGGCCGCGGTGGAGGTGCTCGAAGCCCTGGGTTGCCGGGTGCGGGTTCCGGAGGGGGCGACCTGCTGCGGTCAACCGGCCTACAACGCCGGGTATTGGGAGGAAGCAAGGCCGGTGGCGGCCAAATGGCTCCGTGATTTTGGGCCCACCAAAGAGTTGGAGCGTACCGTGGTGGTTTTGTCCAGTTCCTGCACAGGGATGCTGCGCAACGGTTACCGTGAATTGTTGCCGGCTTCGGGTCCGGAATTCAAGGCCTGGGAACAAGCCCGGCCCCGCATTTTGGAATTTGTGGAATTTGTCCATGCCCATCCCCATCGAAACCGCCTTCAGTCCGTGTTTCAACACAAGATTTCCTATCACGATGCCTGTTCGGCATTGCGCGAATGCGGTATCCGGGACCAGGTTCGGGATTTGCTGGCGGGGGTCCGGGGATTGGAGCTGATTGAATTGCCAGAGAACGAAACCTGTTGTGGTTTTGGGGGCACCTTCGCGGTCAAGTACGAAGGGATTTCGACCGCCATGGCGGACCAAAAAATCGGCCATTATCGCCAAACCGGCGCCGAATACTTGGTCAGTGCCGACTTGTCTTGCCTCATGCACCTCAAGGCCTACGGCGACCGTCAGGGCCCGACGGTTCAAACCCTGCACCTGGCCCAGGTTTTGGCGTCCGGTCTCCCCAAAACAACGCCTGCTCGATGAGCCAAGAAATTATCGGTTATTGGTCGGCATCGGCCCTGGGCGAATGGATGCGCAGGGTCTTTGAGGCCATGGGTTGTTCGGTGGAGGATGCCGCCACCGCGGCCGAAGTATTGTTGGAAGCGGACCTCAAAGGCATTGACTCGCACGGGGTGGCCCGCCTGCCCGGTTATGTTCGCTTGTGGCGCAAAGGCCGCATCAACCCGCGCCCTGTTTGGCGTTGGGAACAACGGATGCCGGCGGTGGCGGTTTTGGATGCCGATGCTGGTTTGGGTTTGGTGGCCGCCCGTGTTGCTATGGATCGGGCCGTTGAAATGGCCGCGGTTTACGGGACCGCCCAGGTTTTGGTCCGCAATTCCAATCATTTTGGGATTGCATCGGAACACGCGCTTCGGGCCGTTCCCCACGGCATGGTGGGCTGGGCCATGACCAATGCCAGCCCGCTCGTGGCTCCTTACGGCTCTTCGGAGCGACTCTTTGGAACCAATCCTTTGTGTTACGCCTTCCCTGCGGGGCGGCGCGACCCCATGGTGATCGATATGGCTACCTCGGCAGCGGCGAATGGCAAATTGGAATTGGCCGCGGCCCGCTCCCAGGCGATCCCCGAGGGTTGGGCCGTGGATGCCCAGGGGCGAACGACCACGGATCCCTTGATCCTCCAAAAAGGAGGGGCCTTGCTCCCGCTGGGTTCGAATCCGGCCGGGGGTGTGCACAAAGGATACGGTTTGGGGGCCTTGGTGGATTGGTGGTCCGGGGTTTTGAGCGGGGCGAGCTTTGGCCCTTGGGTTCCCCCCTTTGTAGATTTTTTGGAGCCGGCCCCCGATCAGCCCGGCTCGGGTTTGGGTCATGCACTGGGCGCAACGGCCATCGAAGCCCTGATGCCCATGGAGGAATACAACCGCCGTGTGGAGCGCTGGGCCGAACGCATCTTGGCCGCCGAAACAGCCCCCGGCCAACCCCCGCTGCTCTTGCACGGCATGCCCGAATGGGAGAGCAGGGCCCGTCGATTGGAGCAGGGCATTCCCTATACCGAGGCCAGAAATCTTGGCCTGCGCAATTTGGCCCTCGAATTGGGCCTGGACACGATAGACGAAAGCCCCCCTAACTTGCGTTAAATTAATTTTCTACCCTATGTTTGATTTGTTTGGAATGATGGACAAAATCGGCAAGCTCAAAGAAGCCGTCGAAGATGTCCGTAATCAATGCGATCGTTTGCACATCACCCAGCGCTCCGAGAACGGGGAAGTGGAGGTGGTCTGCACCGCGAACAAAAAAATTATTTCCATCAAAACCCTCCCCGCTTATTTGAGCAGCGAGAACGCCCCCGCTTTGGACCAATTGCTGGCCTCCACCGTGGATGCCGCCCTGCGCGAAGCCCATCGAACCCACAAAGAGCTGTTCAAGAAATCCACCGAAGGTTTGATTCCCAATATTCCGGGATTGGATCTATCCAAATTCTTATCCTAAATCCTCCCGCGATCCTTGCGATGGAATGGCATCCGGCCCTCGTTCATTTCCCTATGGGTTTTGCGGTGGCATCGTGGATCAGCGAAACCATCCGGACCTGGACTTCACC
>CAIOCC010000093.1 GCA_903856555.1 uncultured Bacteroidota bacterium | reverse complement strand
TTCCTGGCTAAGTCTGGGTCCCACAGGACTGGAAACCTTGGCTGATTTTCGAACAGGACCTGGGTTTCCGGCTCGGGACCTAGAGCATCACCTTCGATGGGAAAACCCCAACGACTGGATGTCTTGGCTGCAAGCCCAGCCATCGGGTACCCTGTGTTATCTCGAAGCCGAGGATGCCGAAACCCAGGTACTGATCGAAGAAATTTTGATTGGCAAGGAGTTTTCGTGCATTGTTCTCCAAAAACCGGATGGTACGGCGGCGGCATTGCCCCCCACGGAGATTGTACCAACGGCGCGATTTTATGATTATCGCTCCAAGTATTTGCCGGGCTTTGCGCGCAAAAAAACACCCATCGATTTACCCGAAGAAGCCATCGAAGAACTACGCAAAGAATGCGTTCGTCTCTTTCAAACCTTTGATTTGGAAGTCTACGCCCGCATTGATGGCTTTTACTGCAACAACGGACGAATCGTTCTTAACGATCCCAATACCACATCGGGCATGATGCCCTCTTCCTTTTTCTTTCAACAAGCCGCTGAATTGGGTTTGAGCCCTTCGGCCTTTTTGACTTATTTGATTCGCATTTCGCTGGATGTCCGAATCAAGGCCCAACCGGGAGGATCGCTGGCTCGTTTATTGGCCGATAGGTTGGATCATTGGGTGGGTCAGCGCAGTGTTACGGCCCAAAATCGCCTTCGGGTTGGCGTTTTGATGGGAGGCTATTCCTCGGAACGCCATATCTCGGTCGAATCCGGTCGAAATATCTTTGAAAAACTAAGTTCCATGGAGGACATGGAGCCTCTTAGCTTGTTCCTAAGCGGTTCGGATAGGCATTGGACGCTGCATCAACTGCCCATGCATTTGCACCTCAAAGATCATGCCGATGACATTGTCCGGGGTTTGGAAATTTCGGAGCGAGCACCTATCCTTCATCGCATCCGCAAGGATTTCTCGGATGTATTGTCTGTTTATGCTCCGCATTCCTTGGAAACGGCCGTTCCTGTATCGTGGGAGGAATTACCCCAGCGGGTTGATTTTGTTTTCATTGCTTTGCATGGGCGTCCGGGCGAAGACGGTTCGATCCAAAAGCGATTGGAGAGTTTAGGTTTGCCCTACAACGGTTCCGGACCGACCAGCAGTGCATTGACCATTGACAAATTTGCGACGGGGCGTTTGTTGTCTGCGCATGGAATGGCAGTAGCCGAGCAGTGGATGGTGGACAAGGCATTTTGGTTTTCGAATGATCGACCCTCCTGGGTGGCGGCATTGCCCCTTTGGCCCCTTCTTGCCAAACCCGTGGATGACGGTTGTTCAACCGGTGTTTGCCGATTGGAAAGTTCCCTTGATTTGGAGGCCTATGCCCACCTTTGTTTTCGAGATAAAGACACGTGGCCCGAGGAATCGGCTCAACGTTTGGGCATCCATCATCCTGACTTGTTGCTGCCGGGGGAACGTTTTTTGTTGGAACAATTTATTCAGGCCCGCCCTGGCGATCATTTCCTTGAGATTACCGGGGCCATGATGATTCGGTCTTTGCCCGATGGTCATCGAGAATTTGAGGTTTTTGAACCCTCGGAGAGCATTGCAGGTTCAGGCATTTTGAGTCTCGAAGAAAAATTCCTGGCGGGCCAGGGCACCAATATTACCCCGGCGCGTTTTTCGAGTGATCCCATTCGCCAAGCCGAAATCATGGGACGGGTCCAACAAGAACTCCGCCGTGCCGCGGAATTGACAGGGGTGGAGGGCTATTGCCGCATCGACGCTTTTGTGGGAATTCCACCCGTTGGCCCACCTGTTGTTCATATCATTGAAATAAATTCCTTACCAGGGATGACCCCTGCTACGTGCATTTATCACCAAGCAGCCTTGGCTCACTATACGCCTCACCAATTCATCGCGCGACTCATTGAACGGGGCCTTCAACGAGCCGCCCTGTTGCCATCCCATCCCAAGCCATGATGCAGCATCCCTTTCGACGATTTTTGTTGGTATTTGTTGGTGTTAATGCCGTCCTGGCCCTGATTGTATGGGGTGTATTGGGGTGGTACACATCGCACGGTGATGCCATTGCGGTTCCGCCCCTTCGAGGCCTTTCGATCGAGGACGCCCAGCGGGAATTGGAAGAGCGAGGCCTTCAGGTCATGGTGGTGGATTCTGTTTTCGCCGAAGGCTTGGACCCTGCCGCGGTCGTGATGAGCGATCCTGAAACAGGTTTTAAGGTCAAAAGCGGGCGCACGGTTTATCTGACCTTGAATCTTTCGGATTTGCCTTCGATGCCCGTTCCAAATTTGACGGACTTATCGCTCCGAAAAGCCACCATGGATTTGACCAACAAGGGCTTTGTCGTAGGGCAGTTAATTATGAAGCCGGACCTGGCCCACCAAGTCGTTCTTGGAGGTCAATACAAGGGTCGAGAGGTGCGTACGGGTCAAATGTTACCCAAAGGAAGCGTGATCGATTTGTTGGTAGGGTTTAACAATTCCGATTCCCTGGTCGAAGTCCCCAACCTAACCGGTTTGACCTTGGACGAGGCCAGGATTTTTTTGGCTGAATCCTCTTTGTCCCTGGGTTCGGTTTATTACATGGGTTCGATTGCGGATAGCACCCAGGCCCTTATCGTACGTCAACGTCCCATGGCGGGGGGCAATGGATCGCAGATTCGTGCGTTGGATTTTGTGGACTTATGGTTAGCCGATTAATTATGCTACCGGTTTGGATAGCCGGTCTGTTGGGTTGCCTCAGTGCTTGGGGGCAGGAGGGAACCTTTGCACCTCGAAGAAATCCTCTGGCCTTGGGGTCCTCCTCCTCTGGTTTTTTGCGACTCAACGACACCTTGGACTTGCCTTTCGAGGATGATTTTTCGTATGCCGGTCCCCGTGCCAGCAACGCACGTTGGATCGATGCTTCCGTTTACCGTAACAACGATATGGCGGTTCGGCCCCCATCCCAGGGTTTTGTGACCTTTGACGGATTGGACTCGGCCGGTTACCCGTACGATGCTTCGTCCTTGCTAGCGGTGGGACGCGCCGATCGTTTGCAATCCCTCCCGATTCGATTGGGTTCGTACGGGCCTCAAGATTCCTTGTACCTCAGTTTTGCGTATCAGCCAGCGGGCTGGTGTGAGTCCCCGGAGCCGGTGGATTCGTTTTTGCTGGAATTCAGCACGCGTTCAGGTCTTTGGCAAAGGGTTTGGTTTGCTTTGGGAGGGACCTTGCAGCCTTTTCGAACCGTCATGGTTCCTGTTCGAGATACCGGATTTCTATACGATGGCTTTGCAATGCGCTGGTCTTCTTACGGTTCTTTGACGGGTTTGGTGGATGTTTGGCATTTGGACTATGTTCGACTTGCCAGTGGCCGCAATGCAGGGGATTCCTTGCGCAACGATGTCTCTCCGGTTCATACCAATGCGACCTATCTCCGGCCTTACCGAAGTATGCCCTTTGATCAATTCATGGCGGATACCTTGCGTTTCCTTAACCCCTTGCATGGGTACGATTTAAACAACAACGGTGTTGCAACATCGGTGAACCATCGTTACCGAGTTTTTCAAGACGGGGTTGGAGCTCCCTGGTTTAGCAGTCCTGTCCTCAACTTACCCAATCTGGGTACAGCCCAAAATTTTGGGATGGTTTATCCCCGTTTTGATGTTCCAATCGCCGGTGGGGATAGCGTTGATCTGGTTTTGGAATACGGAACGCAAGCGAACGGGGATGTGAATCCAGCCAACGATACATTGCGCGAACGGGTTCGATGGTGGAATTACCTGGCCTATGATGATGGAACGGCCGAGACCGGGTATGGCATCAATGTGGTGGCGGGTTCAGTCGCAAATAAGTTTTGGTTGGCCAGGCCCGATTCACTGAGGGGTGTTTGGATGTATTTCACCCAAGCGGCTGCCAACGCTTCCAACGAGCTCTTTGTGCTCAAGGTCTGGTCTCAAGTCCAAGAAAGAGGCCGGGGTGCCACGGAGCTTTATCGCTCAAGCATTCCGTATCGTCCGGTATACGGAGATAGCATCGGTCATTTTGTGTTTTTTGGTATCGAGCCACCGCTGCCCGTATCCGACTCCTTTTATGTGGGTTGGCAACAAGAAACCCCCGGTCTGCTGAACATTGGTTTGGACCGTAACGACACGCTGGTCCGTTACAACCGATGGTTTAATACCCAAGGCATCTGGGAGGAATCGTCGATTGCCGGATCTTGGATGATACGGCCGGTCTTGGGAGGGCCCTTTCGTTACCCCGCTTCGATTGCACCTGCAAATACTCGAATGCCGAATAAATGTTACCCCAATCCCTGGAATGCTCAACAGGAGCCTTGGATCTTCGAAAGTTTTTCCCAACCATTGCGGATCAACATGTTCGGTTCGAGCGGTCAAACCATAGCCGGTCTAACCGAAGCAATGGACCCCTTGAATGATTCATCCGATGTTGCTCGTCGCTGGGCCTTTCGACCCAGCAGGATTCCAACAACCGGACTTTACCTTTTGGAAGTGCTCACCCAAGATGGGCATCTTCATCGTTTCAAAATCTTGGTTCCCTAATGACACGACTTACCAAAACCCCCACGCATTCCCAGACTGTTATGAACGAGCTGGTTCTGCCTAACGACACCAATACGCTCAACAACCTGATGGGGGGGCGCCTATTGCATTGGATGGATATCTGTGCCGCCATTGCGGCCCAAAAACATGCCAACCGAATCGTTGTTACGGCCAGCGTGGACAATGTGAGTTTCAACCGGGCCATCCGTTTGGGAAACCTGGTCAATATGACCGCCACGGTGACCCGGGCTTTTCAAACGTCTATGGAAGTTCGCTTGGAGGTTTGGTGCGAGAATATCCCACAAGGAATTCGTCACCTATGCAATCAAGCCTATTTCACCTTTGTGGCGGTGGACGATGCAGGTCAACCGACCGCCGTTCCGGATTTGCAGCCCGAAACTCCCGAGGAAGTTCAGCAATACGAAGGGGCCTTGCGCCGCCGTCAATTGCGTTTGGTCCTCGGGGGTCGCATGAAACCCAGCGAGGCCCACGAACTTCGATCCATCTTTCAGGATGTTCCACCCCGGGACTATAGCCCCGGAACGAACCCTTAGTGCTTAAAATCTGCGTCGCTCAACCGAGGATTTAAGATCCCCTCGGTGAGGTTGAATTCAATGGATTCAGGTCCCATGCTGATCTTGACCTTGTGAGGGACTTGGAGACCTTTGCCCAAATCCCTGTAATCATCGTAGGCCGTCGTTGACAAAGCATCCTTGCCGTCGGGACCCTTGGAAACCCGAATGGATTGGACTTTCAGTCCGGTCTGGAGGTTGTAAACATGGCTCTCCAGGGTTCCATTCTCAAATTTCCAGTCCAATTTGGCACAGAGTTGTCCGTCTACCATGACGGCACCGGCCAGGCTTAGTTTGGAATGAACGCCGTTCAACCAAGCCATTTCGGGGAGGGGGGTCGCTTCCATGGCTTCGTGTGCCAGTTCTTCACCGTCCACTTCTTTGGTTCCCTGCATGGACTTGCGGGACATTTTTCCATTGAAATACAAATCCGATGATAGTTCCATGGAACTGTTGAGACGAACCTTCGTCAGAGAAGCAGCGGGTTTGCTCCGCTTGGTCTGGGTCATTTCAAGATTCATCCCTTGAAGGGTGGCCGCCATTGTGGTGCGAAGACCCTTTACTTTGGACCAATTCTTGGTGCCTCCGGTCTTGACAATGTACTTTTCGAGGACGGATGTTAGGGTGGTTCCCTCCGGTAATTTCAGCGCTGTAGGATCCGGTGCCATTTCACCATTCCAATCCATCCATTCAATCACGCCATCGCTGTCCATGGAACGAAGTTTGGGTGCGATTTCGCTGCCTTTGCCAACACACAAAACAACACAGGACCCGGGCTGAATCATTTTGCGGGCCATGGACTGAACGGCCTCCTGATCAACTTGGGCCAAGTCCTGCAAATAATTTCTGTAATAGGTAGGGGACATGCGGTAGCGCTCCTGGTCGATATAAAAACCGGCCACCGTTTGAGGATTCTGCAACGAAATAGAAAAAGTCCCGTTGAGGTAATTCTGGACCCCTTGGAGTTCGTCCGCGGGTACCAAGGTGTCCCGAATCCGATTTAATTCATAAAAAAACTCACGAATCGCACTGTCCGTCACGGCATTACGTACTTGAGCATAGGCTCGGAACTGCCCGACCAAGGGATCCTTGGTTAGCGAAGAATAGGCACCGTAGGTATAACCGTGGGTTTCTCGAAGGTTATCAAAGAGTCGGGCATCGCTGGCACCCAGAATGGTATTCATCACCGACGATGGGATGTAGTCGGGAGAACCCGGCACCAATTGGACGGTGTTTGCAATACGAATCACCGTTTGGACAGCCAAAGGACGATCGACCATCACAACCCTGACACCGTTAGGGTTGGTAGGAACCGGGTATTTGTGGGTCGGTACCTCGGCAGCAGCCCATGGCCCCAGATGTTCGCGGGTCAATGACTCGGCAGTGGCCCGATCGATATCGCCTACCAAGGCCAAATAAGCCACGTTGGGACGGAGGTAACGGTCCCTGAAATTTTCGCAATCCTGGAGTTGAATGGATTCAAGGCCTTTCTGCGTTTGGATTTCACCGTAGGGATGGGTCGAGCCATAAAGCAAACGAGGAAGAACGCGGGCAGCAACGGATTCGGCATTGGTCTGTTCGCTTTCCAAACCAGAAATGGACTGCTTACGCAGACGCTCCAATTCCGGGGCTCGGTAGGCAGGTTGGGTCAGCATTTCTCCAATGAGTCCCATCAATGGAGCTGTGTTACGGCTCAAGCAGGAGGCGTAGAGTCCATTGGACGAAGTGGACAGGGTGGCACCCAGGCCGTCGATGGCCTCGTCCAAGGCTTCCTTGGATTTATCGCGGGTTCCACTGCGAATCATTTCACCGGTGAGTGCCGAGACGCCTGCTTTGGAACCTTCGGCAACGGGATCGTAGTCCCAGACCAAGGAAACAGAGACCCTGGGGAGTTTGGTGTTACGAACCAAAAAGACTTTGAGACCATTGGGCAACTCCCAACGCTCGGCTTCTGCCCAACGAATCTCTGGAGCTGGACCCGCTGCAGGGCGAACGCTTCGGTCCAAGGGAGCCGTTGGCTCAGGGGTTGTCAATGATTTACGCTCTTTGGTCGATTTGGCTTTGGGCAGGGACTTGGTGCCTTGGGC
>CAIOCC010000092.1 GCA_903856555.1 uncultured Bacteroidota bacterium | reverse complement strand
CCGCCTGCTTCAGGATACCCCACCTTCGGGCCCCCACGATGCCCCCTGCCTCGTCGCCAGCCACGGTCATACCATTGATCACCGTCCGGAGCGGGGTTATACCTATCAAATCGGGAATCCGGCCTGGTTGCATGCCCTGACCGGTCTGCCCGTGGTCCATGATTTTCGGAGCGCCGATGTCGCCCTCGGAGGACAGGGCGCGCCCCTGGTACCGATGGGCGATGCCCTCCTCTTTGGGGACTACAACGCCTGCTTGAACCTGGGGGGAATCGCCAACCTTTCTTGGGAAGAACAAGGTCTTCGCAAGGCCTTTGATATTGCTTTTTGCAATACCCCCCTCAATCGTTTTGCTCAGAGGGCCGGCCTGTCCATGGACCGGGACGGGGTGCTTTCCCAAAAAGGCCGCTTGATTCCCGAACTCCTAAGCGCTTGGGATGCAGCTCCTTGGTACCAACAAACGGGGGCTCGAAGCCTGGATACCGCGACCTTCGAAGAGCAATTTGAACCGCCCACCCAGCAGCAGGCCTACCTTACCGAAGATTTGTGTTATACCTGGTGTGTTCATTGGGCAGGGGTTACCGCCAAAGCCCTGGATGCTTGCAACGAAAGTTCTCATAACAACGGTCGCGGTCGTGTTCTCGTCAGCGGTGGGGGGGCGGCCCACCCCATGCTTTTGCGTTGCCTGTCCGAACGAACCACGATGGAAGTAGTAGTCGCCGAGCCTGAACTCCGGGATTTCAAGGAAGCCTTGGTCTTTGGGCTTTTGGGGCTTTTGCATCAACTGGGTTTGCCCAATGTGCTTGGTTCGGGAACCGGATGCCCCTACAACCACCGGTCCGGGTCCAGGCTGGGCTAATTTCGGGCCATGCAATTGGATTCCTCTTCCCCTTCCACCACGAGCCGACCCGTTTGGGTCGTCACCGGTGCCACCGGCTTGGTCGGCGAAACCCTGCTCACCGCTTTGAACGAAAGCCTGAATCCCAAAGCCCCCGCATCCAGGCCTTTGTTAAGGGCTTCGTACCGGAACCCTTCCAGGATTGGCTCCCAAGGGGTCCTTCCACCCAGCCTCCATCCTCAACACTCGGATTCATCGGGCCTGGTGGATTGGCAATCCTGCGACCTGAACGATTGGAACAGCCTCAACGATTTGGTTCAGGGAGCCGAGGTGGTTTTCCACTGTGCCGCCCTGGTTTCGTACGATCCAAGGGATGCGGAGCTGCTCTTTGAACAAAACACCCGCATGACCGGGCAATTGGTGGACGCCTGCCTATCCGCCGGGGTGCGTCGGCTGGTCCATGTAAGCTCCATTGCGGCCCTGGGCCCTTCGCGTAACGGAGAAACCATTCACGAAAACACCCCCTGGGACGACAAGGGAGCCTCCTCCGTTTATGGCCGTTCCAAATTCGAGGCCGAGCTGGAAGTTTGGCGAGGCCAAGAAGAAGGGCTTGAGGTCATCGTCGTGAATCCTTCGGTCATCCTGGGGCCCGGCGCCTTTGATGCCGGCAGCAACCAAATGTTTCGCCAGGTCGATCGCGGCCTCTTGTTCTATCCGCCCGGCTCGCTGGGGGTGGTCGATGTTCGCGATGTGGCCAGGGCCTGCATTGATTTGAATGAACAAAATGTTTTGGGTCAACGCTTTTTGTTAAACGGGTCCAACCTCACCTTCCAAGAACTTTTTGGAGAAATTGCACGGATCATGGGACGAAAAGCTCCGGCCCTTTCGCCGCCGTATGCCTTGGCCAGGCTGGGGGCCTTGATTCAACAAATCATCAAGGAATGGACCGGTGGGCGCAATTACCTCAGCGCTGAAACCGTCCGAGCGGCCTATACGCGCAAGCGCTACGATGGATCGGCGGTCCTCCAAGCCTTACCGGGTTTTGAATACACACCTTGGAAAAAAACAATGCAGGACGGCGTCCACCATTACCGCCAAAAATCGGTCTGAGCCCCTTCTTAATCCAGGCCCACCATACGGCCTAAGCCATAAAAAACGGCCAACCAAACCAAGCCTTTGATCAAAAAAAACATGAAGCCGGCCCAGCCTAATCTCTGAAGCCACCTGCGGCCTTTGGAGGTAGGGGGTGGGGTGGGGTTGGGAGAATTGGAGTCCATGGCGGTAGGGCTAGGTGCGATTGGGCTATCCTTGACGGGTCCATGCGGCACGCCGCGCCGGAAGCCATGCAAAAATAGCGCCTACAACGAGGACGCCCAAGAAAACCAGCAAGGCATCGGTCCAGCGCAGGTCGACAGGGTAGGGTATCGGGTTCAAACCGCTTTGTCCCGGAAAGGTGACCAGCGCAAAGTGCTCTTGAAGCAAGCAGAGAAAAGCCCCTGCCGCTAGACCCACCAAAGCCCCTGCCGTAACAATACCCATACCGGCCAACCAAAAAACCTGGACGACGGATCCCGGCCTAGCCCCTAGAACCCCGAGAATTTCAATGTCCTTGCGCTTTTGGAGCATCAACATGCTGAGGGATCCTACCAAATTCAGGGAAGCCAAACCAACGATAAATAACAAAAAAGCAAAGGTCCACCACTTCTCCGCCGCAAAGATTTTGAGCAGGGCCGATTCCTGCTGCAAACGATTCTGCAAACGCAAACGATTCGGAATCGGAGCCGAAGCCAGCGCGCGATTTAGGTCTTGTTGAACGCGATCAGGATCCGCGTTTGGATGGGTAACAATTTCAAGAGAACTGGCAAGACCATCCTCAACACCCATCTGGGAACGCAGGCTATCAAGGTCGGCCAAGACCATTTCTTGGTTGACTTCCGGCTGAAAATCAAAGAGGCCCTCCACCATCAAAGGAACTTCCACAAAAGCTTGTTCAGCGGATAAGGCCTGAATCTTGGCCCCTTGCCGCGGAACATAGATCAACAAGGGAGGCGCCTGTGGGCCTACTTCCAGGGCCAATCGCTCGGCCAGACCCACGCCCACCAAGGCCCATGGACGACCTACCAAACCGGAGGTCCATCCGGCGGTGGTCTGTTCGGGCCAAACCAAGGCGTCTTGGGTCGGAATGACCTCAAAATAGGCCCGGTCCACCCCTTTGATCCAGACCAAAGCTTCTTTGGTCCCGACCCGGAGCAAGGCGTTGGTCTGCAAGGTGGCCGAAACGGCGCGAACCCCTTCCACCTTTTGAATCAACGGAATCCAGGCCTGCGCATCCAATTGCATCCCCCGCTCCGGACTGGCCTTGAACGTGGGGTTGAAGCGGTTGTACATGCCCAGGGTCAGTTCCTCCAATCCATTGTAAACCGAGAGAACGAGAATTAACGCTGCGGTCCCCAAACCCAACCCTACCAAGGAGACCACCGAAATCCATTGGCTAAAATGCCATCCACCCCGGGTTGGTCGGTTCCACCGCAGGTATCGTCCGGCTATCAGCCAGGTCCAAAAAGGAATTCGGCGATTCATGGTCTGCTGGCACGGACCACCAATTCCGAGCCCTGCCAATGGGCAAAGACCACATCCAGCAAATTCAACAAGAGAATCAGAGGATAGGTTAACACAAAATAAAGGGGCAGCACGGCCATCCAGAGACCGGATTTTTTTAACAAATATTTGGGCAAACGAATGCCCAGCCTGGTGGAGAGACGACCGCTGTAACCGTACGCGTAGTGGGCCCTGATTCGGGTGTATCCAATTTCTTTGAGGGTTTTTTTGAGGCTCAAGGCATTGTAGCGATGGGCCAGACCTTGATTTCCTAACAATTTATTGGTAAAATTAGGCTCCACTGTGAGGGCCTTGTCGGATTGAACCGCTAACAAAAGCGTGCCCTCCGGTCGCAAGGAATCAAAAAAATTGGTCAGCACCAAACGATCGTTGGGGAGGTACTCCAAGACATTGACAGCCAATATCAAATCAAAGCAATCGGGTTCACGATAGGTCTCCAGGTTGGCGGTTTTGAAGAAGACTCGGTGCTTGCCTCTTTCCAAAAAATACCGATTGCATTCGGCCACTTCGGAGGCTTCGCGGTCCAGGGCGCAGATATTCCAACCCGGAAAGCGACTGCTCATAAAATGCTCGTACTGTCCCATCCCGGCCCCGGCATCCAGTACATGGAGGTTGCGTTGGGACTGATTCAGGGCCACACCCCAGAGTTCTTTGCGAATATGCCAAAAACTGACGACCAGGGCTTCGGTGAGCGTATAAAAGAGGGTCCGGAACCCCGGCCTTTCGTGCAGAAATTGTCGTAAGGCTTGCCTGAATTCGGATTGTCGCATGGCCTAAGGGCAAACCCCGTCGTCTTTGG
>CAIOCC010000091.1 GCA_903856555.1 uncultured Bacteroidota bacterium | reverse complement strand
GTTCCGGTCCTTGTTGGCCCAGGCGTAGCGGAAGGCCGTTTCGGTCAGCGCCCTTTCGCCCACCTTGATACTGGCGTTGATCCCCTGATGCTGAAAAGGCGAACGCGTGCTCATGTTAATCACCCCGTTGAAGGCATTTGGGCCAAAAAACGCCGACGAAGCCCCCACCACCAGGTCCACTTTTTGGATATCCAATTCCGAGACCCCCAGGAAGTTACCCAACGAAAAATTCAAACCGGGCGCCTGGTTGTCCACCCCGTCAATCAACTGCAACGATCGAACCGGCGACGTTGAATTAAAACCGCGGGTGTTGATAATCACAAAACCCAACGAAGCCGTCGTCAAATCCACCCCCTTCATGGTACCCAAGCCCTGGTAGAAGGAGGGCGAAGGGGTTTCCTTGACGGCCAGAATATCCATGGCCTCCACCGTCAAGGCCGATTCCTTTTGTTTCTCCGAAATGCGGGAGTCCACGACCTCCACCCCCTGCAAGTCCAGAGCGCTTTCTTCGAGCTTGATTATCAAGGATTTACCCCCGGCTACCCCGTTGATGTTGGCGGTGTTATAACCAATGTACGAAATCACCAACGGATACGATTGCCCGCTGACCAGGTTGCCTTCGATGCTGAATTTTCCGTTGAGGTCCGTGGTCGCACCCTGCGTTGTGCCCCGGATCACCACCGAGGCCCCCACCAAGGGTTGTCCGCTACGGGCATCCCGGATTTCACCCCGAATCAGGGCCGATCCGCCTCCGCTCTGCGTCGAACCACCGCTCTGCGCCGCGACCGGCTGGACGGAGGTTCCCCAAGAGGCTCCCAAAAACAAAAGGACCGTGGTCCAAAGGCGCAAAAAACAAAGAGCTGAAGTACCGATTGATTTCATAGGGTTGGGATTCAAAAAGGCAGGGTTTGACGGGCTATTTGGCAAAAAGCCACCAATATTAATTCCAAAATACCAAAATCGGGCTTTACTTTCGTGTGTGCGCACTCGTTTGCTTCTGTTGTTGGCCTCGGTCTTGTGGTGTTGGGCCTTGCATCACCCCTGGCCAGGCCTGCCGCCGGTACATCGGTTTTTTCATTGGGCTTCGTCCCCTCTGCGCATCAACGGCGATGAACCCCAACACCGCGAAATCGAAGGCGCCTACGGCGATGTCCAAATCGGACTGGACAGCCTAGGAGTTCCCCATGTCTTTGGGCCCAGCGCCGAGGCGGTTGCCTACGGGGTGGGCTGGATGCATGCCCGCGATCGCCTTTTTCAGATGGAGTTGATGACCCGGGTTGTTTTGGGTCGCCTCAGCGAAGTGGTGGGCCCGGTGGCCCTCGAGAGCGATTTGTTTTGGCGCAAATTTGAATTTCACCGCAAAGGCCCTTCCTGGTGGGATCGCTATGCCCAGGAAGAACCCGCCATGGCCACTGAAATAACCGCCTATACCCGCGGTATCAACGATTACATCGCCTCCATGCGACCCGGCGATTTGCCCTTGGAATTTCACCTCCTGGGCCTGGACCCCAGCCCCTGGCGCGAAGAGAATCTCTTCTACCTTCTGCGCTATATGTCCCACATTCTCAGCTACAACGAGGATGATCTCAAAGCCACCGAAATGCGCTTTGTCTTGGGCGACTCGTGTTATAACTTTTGGTACCCTACCCGGATTGATGCCAACCTGCGTCATCCGATTTATCCTGAATTCAGCCTGAGCAACGAAGCCCTGCAGGGGCTCTTGAAGGTCCCCGGTTTGGATCGAGAAATCCTGGTGGAAGGAACCACCCGGGTTTTTGATTACCGCAAGCCCGCTCCCCTCAGCCCCGTCTCGGCGATTCAGCGAACAACGCACCGCTACCCCAATGCCCGGGTCAAAACCCCGGACGATTACGGCTTGGGCTCCAATAACTGGGCCGTCTCCGGCCGCAAAACCCGCAACGGCCGCAATTACCTCTGCAACGACACCCACCTCAAGCTGGCCTTCCCCTCTACCTGGTACGAAATCCACAAAGAAGTCACCCCATCGGCCCCCGGTGCCGATGACGGAACCTGGAGCCGGGGCTTTGGCGTCGCTGGGTCTCCCTTTGTGATCAGTGGCTTCAACCGCCATGTGGCCTGGGGCATGACCAATGCCACCTGGGATTTGTCCGATTTTTACCTTCTCCAAACCGACGGCAAAGGGAATTACCTCTTGGACGGGGCCTGGGAGCCTTTGGACTCCTTTGAGGTTCAAGTGAAGGTCCGCGGCCAAGACGAACCGGTGCTCAAAAAATATTATCGTACTTGGTTTGGCCCGGCCGATACGGCCTCCGGGAATTTGCTGGCTTTGCGCTGGATAGGCGAACAGCCCGGTAACGAAGGGGCCGCCTTTCATTACCTGGAACGCTCCCGCTCGATTCAGGATGCCTTTGGGGCACTCAAGCATTTTAGACAACCCCCCCAGAACATTGTTTTGGCGGACCAAGACGGTCAAATCGGGATGATGACGGCCGGGGCCGCCTTGATTCACCCCAACCCCCAGCGGGGCATCCGCATGGGTCAACAACGAAGCGCCCGCATTCCGTTTACGGATATGCACAACTATTACCGGCGCCTGAATCCCGCCACCGGCTATGTGGCCAGTGCCAACCAGGAACAAGTCGATCATCCTTTGGCTGAGCATATTAGCACTCGTTACGAGTCCTCTACTCGGGGCCAACGGATCTCGGCCTTGATTGAATCCATGCCCGATGGAAGCATGGACGAAAGCCATCTGCGCGCCCTGCACATGGATGTGCACGATGGGGAATGGAATTTGTTGCGTCCGTTGTTGGAACAAATTGCAGGACCCTATGCCGCGTACCTCCGCGGTTGGGATGGTGTTTTGGATACCGGCCGCGTTGCGCCCACCTTGTACAACAGCTTTCGACGGACCGCGATGGACCTGATCGGAAACCAATTGGACAGCGGATTGCGCTGGCTTCCGGTCGAAACCTACGCCCTCCACCTACTGGTGACCCGCGATCGCCTCTTGACTCCTCGTGGTTGGATTCCGACCCGTCCCTTTGCGCAGGCCGTATGGGATAGCTCCATCCAAAGACTGCGCCTTAGCCTGGGCCAGGACCCCAAGACCTGGGTTTACGGTCGTTACCACCGCACCCTCATTCAGCATGTTCTGCAGATTCCGGCCTTGTCCCTGGAATCCTTTGCATCGCCCGGCAACAACCGAACCCTCAATGTGGCGGGTCGTTTGCCCAGCAACCATTCGGCCAGCATGCGCACCCTGATCCAACCCGGTGCCGAAGGCCCGGTATCCCGCCTCATGCTCACGGGTGGTCAGAGCGGTCGCTTTGATAGCCCCCATTACCGCGACCAGGTCAACCATTGGCTGCATGGTGTTTACCATACCGCCCGCCG
>CAIOCC010000090.1 GCA_903856555.1 uncultured Bacteroidota bacterium | reverse complement strand
TGGGGGCCACCAATTTGTGGAATTACCTGGTCTACGAGCCGGCTATGTCGCATAGCTTTTCGTTTTTTTGGATGTCGGTTTTGCTTTGGTGTACCCACCAAACCATGAATGGCTCCAGGCCATCGAAACGCTACGAGGCGGGTATGGCTTTGGCCTTGGGCATGTTGGTTTTGATACGTCCGACTCTGTTGATTGCAGGGCTCTTGCCCTTGCTTTATACCGGTAGCTCGGGACTTCGTTGGTGGTGGCTGCGCCTGACTCGCAACGCGGGGCATCTTTTCCTCTTGCTTTTTGTTTTTTTAGGACCGTTTTTGTTGCAATCCCTTTATTGGAAATATGTTACGGGTAGTTTTCTTTTTTATTCGTACCAAGGTGAGCGATTTTTTTGGGGGGATCCCCGGATAGCAGAGTTTTTGTTGAGTTACCGCAAAGGTTGGTTGTTGTACAACCCGGTCATGGTCTTGGTGATCGTGGGCTGGTGCTGGGCTTTGGCCTGCATGATTCAGGGATGGTGGAAGAGTAGGCAGGCCTCGGAGCCTTTTCCTCTGGCTTTGGCCCTTGGGGTGGTCCTTCCTTTGGTAATCTATGTTTATGCATCGTGGTGGTCCTGGTGGTTTGGGGGTTCTTTGGGCGGTAGGGTCCTGGTGGAATGGTACCCGGCCTTGGTGCCAGCTGGTCTTGGGGTGGTCCAAGGCTTGATGGGATGGATTCATCGTCCACTCCTAAGCGACCATCGGGCCTTGGACGCTATGCGGCGCTGGGTGTTCGGGCTCGCCTTGCTTTTTTTCTTGGGCTATACCATCGCACTTCAGTACCACCAGAGCTGGCAGTACCGCATTGCGCTTCTGCATTGGGATGCCACCGGGAAGGATTGGTACCGGGCCGTGTGGTGGCAAAGCTCCTTTCCGGTAGGCCTGGATGCCATGGCGGTACCGCCCAACGGAGATCTTGCCCGTGCGGGGCAGGGTCGCCGTGCAGAGCTATGGGAGCCTAGTTGCCTTGGGTTCGGTAGCGAAGGGCCGAAGGCGGTAGAGGGGCCAGGCTATACCGAATAATTTTCCAAAGGATACCCAGGCCATCCACGGTACGGAATTTTTTGCCTTCGCCTTGATGTCGTGCGAAGTAATGGACCGGAATTTCGACAATATGGTTGCGCCGAATGCGGGCGCTTTTGATAAGAATTTCGGATTCGACTCCAAAGCGTTCTTCGCGGAGATCCAGACTGAGCATCAAATCCCTTCGTAACAATTTGTGACCGCAGGCCATATCGGTGATGCGGATATCGATCAGCAGGGAGGTCAACCAACTAAATAATTTGTTGGCGATGTACCGGCGGTAGCTGTGCAGGGGTCGATACAGACCTGGGAGGTAGCGGGATCCATTCACCATGCCAATGCCGGGCAGGGCCAGGGCCTGCAGCATGGACGGCCAATCCGACGGAAGCAATTCCATGTCCGCATCTTGGATGCCCACGGCTTGTCCCACGGCTTCCTTCAACCCCAGGTGAATGGCGGCGCCTTTGCCCCGGTTGCCCTTTTGCCTCAGCAGGCGGTATTCCGGGTGTTCCCTGCACCAGCCCTCCAAAATGGCGGGGGTTTCGTCGGTGGAGCCATCGTCCACCAACAGGTATTCAATATGTTGGAGGCTGTTGGGCCATGGGACCCTGGCCAAGGCTTCCAGCAAGGCCTGCACCCGACCGGCTTCGTTGTAGACCGGGATGATCAGGCTTAGGGAGTTCAGAGGTTGGGCCTGCGATGGGGGTGCCGTGTTCATGGGAGGTGTATAAAGTCACCGGCCGTTTTGCGATAGACCGGGTGAACCAGGGCATGGGCATGCCGCACGAGGGCCTCTAACAAGGGGTTCGGTATCCGGCCATCCATGCGGACGGTGTTCCAATGTTTTTTGTTCATGTGATAGCCGGGGAGAATTTCGTTGGGATAGCGTTCCCTTAATTCGAGGGCCCAGGCCGGGTCGCATTTGGCGTTGAATCGATCGGATTCGATCAAATCGGTCAACACAAAAATTTTGCCCAGGGCCCTGAAGGCCAAGGTATTTTCGTCAAAAGGAAGGTCCTCGGTGCTGTCGGGCAGACCAAGGCAAAGATCGCGGAGGCTTTCAAGGTTCATAGGGTGGATTCGTACCTTTGAGGTCTAAATATCGTGTATGTCTTTTGGAATCTTCTCGGTACCCCCCGCCGTTAACGAAAAAGTTCGATCCTACGCCCCTGGTTCCCCGGAGGCCTTGTCTTTGCAACAAACACTGCAAGACCTACGCTCTCGCTCGGTGGAGGTCCCCATGATCATTGGGGGACGGGAGGTGCATAGCAAACAAACCCGGCGCATGGCCCCACCCCACGACCATGCCCATACCTTGGGTCATTTTCACGAGGGTTCCGCGGAGCATGTTGAATCCGCCATCGAAGCGGCCCTAGCGGCCAAGCCGGCCTGGGAAGCGTTGCCATGGGAACAGAGAGCCGCCGTCTTTTTGCGCATGGCCGATTTGTTGGCCGGTCCTTACCGGGATTTGATCAATGCCTCCACGATGCTGGCACAGAGCAAGAATCCCTACCAAGCCGAGATTGACGCGGCTTGCGAATTGATTGATTTCTTCCGCTTCAATGTGCGTTACATGACCGAGATCTACCGCCAACAGCCCGAGAGTTTGCCGGGTTCTTGGAACCGAGTCGAGTACCGGCCCTTGGAGGGTTTCGTTTTTGCCCTCACCCCTTTCAATTTCACGTCCATTGCAGCCAACCTTCCCTGTTCGGCGGCCTTGATGGGCAATACGGTGGTTTGGAAACCGGCCAATACCCAGGTTTATTCTGCGTATTGGCTTATGCGCTTGTTTCGTGAAGCCGGTTTGCCTGACGGGGTGATCAACATGGTACCTGTTCCCGGTCCAGTTGCCGGAGAGGTCATTTTCAAGCACCCTGATTTTGCAGGCATCCATTTCACGGGCTCCTCAGGGGTCTTCAATCAAATTTGGGAACAGATAGGTCGTAACATCGGATCCTACAAGTCGTATCCTCGCATCGTGGGCGAGACTGGTGGCAAAGACTTTGTCGTGGCCCATGCTTCGGCACCCGCGGACGTGGTGGCCACCGCCTTGTCGCGTGGAGCCTTTGAATACCAAGGCCAAAAATGCTCCGCTGCTTCCAGAGCCTATGTCCCGGATGTGTTATGGCCTGAGGTATTGAAAAGGGTCCGGGCCGATTTGCAACACATGAAAATGGGCGGTGTCGAAGATTTCAGCAACTTCATCAACGCCGTCATTGACGAAAAGTCTTTTGACAAATTGAAGGCGGCCATCGACGAAGCCAAACAGCACCCCGATTGCGAAGTCCTCGTTGGGGGGGGCTGTGACAAGTCCAAAGGTTATTTTGTCGAACCCACCTTGATTCAGACGACCAACCCCAAATACAGGACCATGTGCGAGGAGCTCTTTGGCCCGGTTCTGACCGTCTATGTTTATCCAGCCGATCGCTACGAGGAGGTTTTGGATCTGTGCAATAACACGTCGCCCTATGCGCTGACAGGGGCTGTTTTGGCCACGGATCGCTATGCGCTGGATTTGGCCACCGCCAAACTGCGCCATGCGGCGGGAAATTTTTACTTGAACGACAAACCCACCGGTGCAGTGGTTGGGCAGCAGCCCTTTGGCGGAGCCAGAGCCAGCGGCACCAACGACAAAGCCGGTTCTTCCCTCAATTTGTTGCGCTGGGTTTCGGCTCGCACCATCAAGGAGAACCTATTGCCCCCGACCACGTACCCTTACCCTTTTCAGGGTTGATCAAAGACTTCCGTTGAATTCAGGTGCAACCACCAGGTCTTTGGACCCGGCTTGGTAGGCGTAGAAACCCTTGCCGGTTTTGACGCCAAGATTGCCGGAGGAGACCATTTTGACAAGGAGGGGGCAGGGCGCGTACTTGGGTTGCCCAAAGCCTTCGTGGAGAACGCGAAGGATGGCCAGGCAGACATCCAGACCAATGAAGTCCGCCAATTGCAAGGGCCCCATGGGATGGGCCATTCCCAGCTTCATAACAGTATCAATTTCGGCGACACCGGCCACGCCTTCGTAGAGGGTATGCACGGCTTCGTTTATCATGGGCATCAGAATACGGTTGGCCACAAATCCAGGATAATCGTTGGCCTCCACCGGGATTTTCCCTAGGCGACGGCTCACCTCCACGATGGTCGCGGTAACGGCCGGATCGGTGTTATAACCTTTGATGATTTCGACCAGTTTCATGACCGGAACCGGATTCATGAAGTGCATGCCGATCACCCTTGTGGGGCGCCCGGTGGCCCCGGCGATATCGGTGATCGAAATCGAGGAGGTATTGGTGGCTAGGATACAAGTCGGGGGGCATAATTGGTCCAATTGCCGGAACAGTTCCAACTTGATTTGTCGGTTTTCGGTGGCCGCTTCGACCACCAAATCGGCATGTTGGGCTGCGGTGGCCAGGCTGGTGCCGGTATGAATGCGGGCCAGGGCAGCGTCCCTGCTCTCTTGATCCAGGCTGCCTTTGGCAACCACCCGGTCCAAATTTCGGGCAATGGTGGCCATGGCCTTCTCCAAGGCAGGGGCCGAGAGGTCCACCAGTTCAACATGGTAGCCGCAGGTTGCAAAAACCTGGGCGATGCCGTTGCCCATGGTTCCACAACCGACCACGGTCACTTTTTGGATGGACGGAGCCGGGCTGTTGCCGGAAGAGGGGGGGGTCTTTGATTCCATATTCATGAACCAAAATTAGGTCAAGGCCCTCTATTTTGGAGGTGGCGTTGGGCTCATCCGGTTCAGCGATCTTTGAACCATGAGCCAACCAACCGACGCCACCCTTTCGGTCACCGGTCTGAATGAATTGCTTCGATCCGTCTTGGAGGGAAGTCCCTATTTTAGGCGCCTGCAGGTCGAGGGAGAAATCGCGGGTTTAACCCGTGCCCGCAGTGGCCATTTGTACTTTACCCTCAAAGATGCCGGGAGTCAAATCCCCTGCGTTATGTTTCAGGCCCAGCGCCGCCTGCTGGAGGTGGAACCCTCCGAAGGGGACCGGGTCATCCTAGGTGGCGAGATCCGACACTATGTGCCCCGGGGTTCCTTGCAATTGCAGGCGTATTCCCTGCGCGCTACGGGGGTTGGGGATTTGTTTGCGCTCTTTGTTCAACTCAAAAACCGATTGCAGGCCGAAGGCCTTTTTGACCGAGAACGCAAAAAACCCATCCCAGCCTATGCCTCGGCCTTGGGCGTGGTTTCTTCCCCGGACGGGGCGGTTATTCATGATATTTATCGGACTGTTGAGAGGCGTTTTCCTGCCATGCCCGTGGTGCTTTCGCCCAGCCCGGTTCAAGGGGAGGCGGCGGTTGGACCGCTAATCAAAGCACTGCAAGCCTTGGACGCTCGGCCGGATATTGAGTTGATCATCTTGGCCAGGGGAGGGGGGTCCATGGAAGATTTGTGGTGTTTTAACAACGAACACCTGGTTCGAACCGTTGCCGCGATGCAAACGCCGGTGATCACGGCCGTGGGCCACGAAACCGATGTGACCTTGGTGGATTTTGCAGCCGATTTGCGAGCCCCTACCCCCACGGCGGCCGCTGAATTGGCCACGCCGGATGCGGCCGAATTATCGCGAGAATTGAATCGTTTGGAACAACGTGCAGGTTCTGGCTTGTTATCCATGTTGGACCATTTGGAACAAGGGGTGGATGAAGGTGAACAAAGACTGCGTCGTGGCTTGCTTCAGCGTTTGGCCTTGATGGAACAGCGCTGTGAAACCCTGAGCAGGCAGGCGGAGGCCCTGGATTTCCGATCGGTCCTGCGCAGAGGATTTAGCCTCACCATGAAAGACGGGCGTTTGGTACGGGAGCCTCAAGAGGCCAGGCCAGGGGAGGTGATTCAGACCATTCTCCACGGTGGCCGTTTTCAGTCCCAAGTGCTCCCCCAACCCGGAGATGAATAATGGTGCCGTGATTCATGGATAACGAAGGATTCAAGCAGGTGGAGTATTCCATCCCCGAATCACCGGGGGTGTACCGCTATTTTGACAAAAACGAAGCCTTGCTCTACGTGGGCAAAGCCAAAAACCTGCGCAAAAGAGTCTCCCAATACTTTTTGGAACAACGATCGCCCAACCGCATTCGCTTGATGGTTCGCCTGATCCATCGAATTGAATTCACCGTGGTGGATACCGAACACGATGCGTTGTTGCTCGAAAATGTGCTCATCAAAAAGCTACAGCCCCGCTACAACATTCGACTCAAGGACGACAAGACGTATCCGTTTTTGGTGCTGCGCAACGAACACTTCCCTCGTTTGGAGGTGACCCGAAAAGTTCAAAAGGATGGAGCCAGGTACTTCGGGCCCTATACATCGCCCCCCGCCATGTACACGCTTTTGGAGTTGGTAAGACGCTTGTACCCGCTGCGAACCTGTGCCCTGCTTTTGTCCCCTTCCAATATCAAAAAGGCCGGTTACCGACCTTGCTTGGAGTACCAATTGGGAAACTGCAAGGCTCCTTGTGCCGGATTGCAGAACGAAGAGGAATACCGAGAGCTCACCGAAGCAGTGCATCAATTGTTAAAAGGCAACCTAGGGGGGCTTATCAAAAGTCTGCGCGTTCAACTTCAAGAAGCGGTCAAGCGATTGGCCTTCGAAGAAGCCCACCGAATCAAGGAGCAGGTTGAAATGCTCGAAAAATACCAAGCCCGTTCCACCGTGGTTAGCACCAAGATTCATGATTTGGATGCCTATGCCTTGGCTCGTCACCGGGATCGCGCCGTGGTCAACCACTTGCATGTCCTGAACGGCGCCGTGGTCCGTTCCTACAACCTGGAATTTCGCTTGGCTTTGGAGGACGAGGAAGATTCATCGCGACTAATGGCCCAGGCGATGTTGGAAATTGCCGAACGGTACCGCCACGAACCCCGCGAAATTGTCTGCAATGTGTTGCCGGATAGCCCTCCTTTTCCGGGGGTTCGGGCCCGTATTCCCGCCAGCGGAGACCCCAAGAAACTGGTGGATCTCAGCCTCAAGAACGCCTTCTTTTGTTTGCAGGAAACCCTTAAAACCCCGGACCAACGCCAAAATGCCACGCGTTCGGATCGTTTGCTCTTGCAGGTCCAAAAGGACTTGCAGCTCAAAGAAGTCCCATCGCTCATGGAGTGTTTTGATAACTCTCATTTTCAAGGCAGTCAGACCGTTTCATCTTGTGTTGTATTCCGTAATGGAAGGCCTTCCAAGCGGGATTACCGCTTGTTTAATCAGAGGGACAGTGCAGGAATTGACGATTTTGCAAGCATGCACGAAGTCATTACCCGACGCTATTCAAGAATTTTGGCCGAGGGAGGGGAATTGCCCGGTTTGGTGGTGATCGACGGAGGCAAAGGCCAGTTGAGCGCCGCCCGCGAAGCCATGACTGCGTTGGGCTTGGGCGATGTTCCTCTGATCGGCATCGCCAAGCGCCTGGAGGCCTTGTTCAGGCCCGGCGATCCCCATCCCCTGATGCTGGACAAAAAGAGTCCCACCCTGCGATTGTTGCAACAAATGAGGGACGAAGCTCACCGATTTGGTTTAAACCATCACCGACGCCGACGCAGCAAAAGCAATACGGCCTCCGAGTTGGTCAACCTGCCTGGGGTCGGCCCCGTCACCGTTCGAAAATTGTTGGAGGCTTTTGGTTCCGCCGAACAAGTTTACCTGGCCGATACCGAGGCCCTTGCGCTGGTCGTTGGCCCCTCCATGGCTTCCAAAATCTTGGCAGCCATCAAAGGCTCCCAGGAAGGCCCCAAGGCCTGAGTAGGCTACTTCGTTGTCGCAAGAATCTCTTTGCGCAATTCGGCAAATTCTGGATCGACGGCGATTTGGTCCTTGAATTCGGGGTAGGTGGCCAAAAGGGTTTGCACGGCCTTTCCCAATTCGGAAGCGTTGCGGGTTCGGGCTGCAAGAACGGCCCTCAGGTAAAGAACCGATGATTCGTTGGATGATCCCAGGGCGTTCAGGGCTGCAGCCGCTTTGGAATCATCGCGGTTGAGGATATGAGCCAGGGCTTGCAGGGTACCGGCGGGTTGGTTGGCCAGCACTTGGAGCGCTTCTTTGTATTGTCCTTTCCGGATCAGGAGCACGGCTTCGTATTCAGCGAGGCTTTGTCCGTTGGCCTGGGCTCTCTTGACGACCAAAGCGAGTTTGGCCCAATCACCCAGCCGGGTGGCGACCATGGCTTGGTTGTTCAGGACCTCTGAAGAACCTGGGGCGGCTTCGGCTGCAGCGTCCAGATTCTTGGAGGCTGTTTCGAAACGACCGCTTTGAATATCCATAACGGCTAGGTTGTTATAGGCCCGGTGATCGGCGGGAAAGCGCTGCTTGGTTTTTTCGAGGATATCGGCAGCCATGGCAGGAGAACCGGCTTGTTCGGCGGTTACCAGCATTTCGGATGCGGTAATTTCGGAAGATGGAACCCGAATGAGTTCCATGCGCTCTTCGAAGGAACGGGGAGCTACCTTGGTCATAATGACCATGTTGGCTCGTCGAAGTGGGGGCAAATATTCCTCGGTAATGATATCCCAGGCTTCGGTCATCGCACGCAATTGGCTTTGCTTTTCGGTGCTGGACAACGAAGTGTTACGGATAATTTCGATGACTTTTTCTTTGTTGGGAATGCGAGCAAATTCAATCCCTTGGAGCAAACCTTTCCAATCTTCGGTTCCTTGGTTTTGAACGTAGAGGTTGCTGTTGTTAATATCGTAATTGATTTCCTTCAAGCCTTTGCTGGACCGCAGTGCGTCCACTACAAACTTGCCACCCGCACCGGCCCGTTCATTGGCCAGTTCGTTGTTAAACTGCAATTCGCCGTCCGGTGAAGCGTAACCATTGACTTCAATCTTGAGGATTTCTTTGGTTTTACTCAAAAAGTTAACCAGTTGCAAAATCTCTTTGCGCTTGCGTTCGCTCTCCCTGATCGTGGACTTGTTCAGTTCAAAATAGATAGTCGCCTCAAAGGGTTGAACGGTATCCGGGACAAAGCCCGAAGCAATGGAACGAGGTGCGGAGGTGTAAGTGGCCGTCCGGCTGAGAAGGCTGGGGCCTTCGGTGAGCATGACATCGAAGCGATAGGTTTTGGCAGGCCACGGAGTCGTTGAGCCTGCTTCCATCGCAGCTTTGGCGGCTTTGACATTCTTTTTGGATCCACTGAAGGAGGCCACCTCCAGGAAGTACGAACGATTGGGGGCCTTGTCATTCATGGTTTCACCAAAGGTGAGGGTGCCCGCCGTCTCTTTGAGGGGATCGGCCTTGGTGCCGTTCATTCCTTTGACCTTGGGACCTGTGATGAGGTCTCTGGATTTGACCTTGGTTTGACCACCGTCTTTTTCGAGCAAGGTCATCACGGCTACACCGTTCTTGGCGATGGTATTGGGGGCTATTTGGTAATTTACATCCAGTTGAGCCCGGTTGCCGTGCAGTGTCAAAGGCACTTCGTTGAGTCGGTAGTTCACTGCGTTGGAATCCAGTTTGAATTCTTTGGCGCAGGATCCCAAGAAAAGGCTGCCTACGAGGAGGCAAGCGAACCCGATCCATGAACGAGTATTTTTCATTTTATAAAAATTTGGCTCAAAAATAGGAGGAACAAAGAAGAATCGAACGCTTTTAGAACGCAAGATGAGGGGATGGCGTATAAAACGAAGCAATCCCTACAAGTCGGTGGGGATGGGTAGGACGGTTGTCCACGGGCTGAATGCCCTCGTTGTTGACTGGATCCAAACGGACCTCCCCGGAGGCATGGAGGATTCGACCATCCCCGGTCAGCAGTCCAACATGGGTGATACGATCGCTGTTCTCCGAAAAAAAAGCCAAATGACCAGCTTGCCAGGCCTTGGGGTCTTCCGGTTCATAACAAAATGGGGCAAGGCTGTATTGCTCCGAAGCGTCCCTTGGCAGGGCCACTCCCACCGAGCCCCAAAGGACCTGGACCAAACCAGAACAATCTACCCCGAAACGACTGCGGCCGCCCCATAAGTAAGGGGTCCCTAACCAGGCCATCCCACGTTCAAGGACGGTCCGGGGATCGGGTTTTTGATCCAAGATCATGGAAGATGCACCGCGAATCAAACAATCGTCCGCCGAGCCCAGGAAAGGTCGTAGAATACTGCCCATACTAAGGCAACGAACGGGGCCCGGTGAGGGAGTCTGGACCAAGGCCCAATCACTGCAAACGCGCGGGCTATCGTCCTCGATGGTATCGGAATGGACCATGCACTGGCGTTCCGAAATCCAGCCAGTATAGCCGTCTATCACAGATTGTACATGAAACCAAGAAGGTTCGTGAGCCAGTAAGGTGAATTGCTCACCCCAAAGGCCCTGGCTAACCTGCTCGCTGCGATGACTAGGCTCCGAGCGAAGGGGAGCTACCGGTACCGAACAAAAAAGGTTGGAGCCCAATTCCAAAGCGAGCGGGGACTTTAGTCGTTGCCGACTCGTTGGGAATCCGGTGGCAATTTGATGGCCTCGCGGAATTGGGCGTTGGTCCGGTAGGGATGAAAATCCGGTTCTTTTTTGGCCCATTCCCTCATCGTGAGGTCGGCTTGAATGGCGACACGGATTTGCTCACAAACCAAGGCAATGTCGTTGATCCGCGTTGCAGCGATCGCCGTTAGGTAGGCGGTCAGGGCTTGGCGCGGTTCGATGGCTTGCAAGGTGGCAATCGCTTCGTAAGCCTGCCCGGCACCGATTTGGCAAAGGGCGCGGTTGTGGCTGGGTTCCTGGTCCATGGTTTCGAGAGCATCGCTAAAGTGACCCAATCGAGCCGCTACATAGGATTGGTTGATGGAACTGGGACGACCCTGGACGGCTGCGGCTTTAAACAAGGACATGGCTTCGCCAAAACGATTGAGTTGGCTGAGAGTGGCCCCCAGGTTGTTCTTGGATTCTGCGGATTTGGGATTCAGGATAACAGCCTGCTGAAAACGATTCTCGGCTTCGGTTAATCGGTTGTTACGGTAATGCAACATACCCAGCTTGAAATGGGCCCGGTAATCCTCGGGGTACCAAGTGGCCGCTTTGCGGTACAATTCCATGCTGGTTTGTTCGGATTCAGCGGCCAGGGCCATTTGAATCATGCGAGTGGCGGGCCACTGATTCTTGGTGGAGCCTTTGGCAAAAGCTTTGAGGTCGTTCAAGATGCTTTGATCCGAGGGAGTGCTGAGAATTTCGACCCGACAGGAACGCATGGCGGGGAACCAATCGTTGACCATGCGCTGATAATCAGAGGAGAATTTTTCGGCCGCTTTCTTTTTGGCTTCCTGGCCTTCGGCAGCTAACAGGGCCGCTTTGATTTTGGGCACATTGGATGAACGTAGACCGCTCAGCATCGGAACAATGGAATCCCAAGTCTGTTGAACCCAACGTGTTGTCACAAAACCATCGGCAAAAACCTCCGAGCTTGCCATGGCGTTTTGCTTGCGGCCCAGCAATTCCCGAACAATGGTTTTGCTCAGGTTTTCCATCCGCTTGTAGGCCAAATTTTCGTTGTTGGATGATTCGCCCTCCGGGGATGCGCTGCCGGTGATTTTGATTTCCAGAATTTCGCGGGGGCTTTGCAAGGTGGCCAACAATTGTTGAAAAGCGCCTTGGTTGAGGGCATCGCCTACTTCGTAACGACCCGCCGGGAAGTTAATGGTATGGATTTCTTTGATGCAAAGTTTCTCCTTTTCGTAATCCAGGTCCATCAATTCCAAGGTGGGCTCTAGAAAACGAGTGAAACTCGAAAAGCCCGCCGAACTGATGCGGACCAAGGGCAGCTCCTGGCTGGTCTTGCCTTCGATGACCGTGAAACGAGCTTCGAGGGTGGCGCTTTCAATCCCTTCTTCGTAGGGGACTTGAACCGCATGCTCAAAGAGGTTTTCGCCGCGACGGACCAAACCGGCCATGACCGTGTCTTCCCAGAGTTCAGGGTTAAGGTTGCGGTTGGCCAAGGCCTTGAATCGCATGGGTTGCAGGGCAACGACTTTGTTCCGGTAGTGGACCTCCGGGGTCACCACCACCTGGGTGTTCTGGTCAAAGTCAAAATTCTTGAGCCCGATCACGATGCTGAATGGAATGCTATCGCCCACCCTGAATGGCAAGGCTGGCACGGTCCGAAAGGAAGCGTTGCGGCAGCTTTCTGTGACCGATTTGGAAACCTGAAGGGGGGCGGTCTTTTGGGCCCAAAGCGGGGTAACCATCGTAAGAGCCCATACGGCCCACAGCAGCTTGGCAGGTTGGAAGTTCATGGCAAAGAGTTCGGGTAGGAGTTTTGAATCCGGTTAAAACCCTAAAAATAGGCAACAGGGCAGGTTTTCCAAACGATTCTGCCCCAAAGAACCTTAAATTCGAGCAAAATTCCTTGGCCATGGACCGCGAACCCGTTCTTCAATTGGAGGACATCACCCTTGCTTACGGCCCCCGCGTTCTTTTTGAAGGGGTTAACCTGGAACTCAAGGCCGGTGAAATGGTCTATTTGGTCGGCAAAAGCGGGCAGGGCAAATCCAGCCTTGTCCGGGCTCTGATTGGGGAGATTCCTATTCAAGGCCGAAGGGCCATGGTCATGGGGCAGAACTTGTTGGATCTTTCCCGCAAGGATATTCCGGCTTTGCGTCGTCGGATCGGCGTCGTATTCCAAGATTTCCAATTGCTTATGGACCGAAATGTCGATGCGAACCTGGATTTTGTGCTAGAAGCCACCGGATGGAAGGATAAGACGCAGCGCAATCAACGCAAAGAAGAGGTTTTGGCCTTGGTAGGCCTGGCCGGGAAGGGCAACGAAATGCCCCATCGCCTGTCCGGCGGGGAGCAACAACGATTGGCGATTGCCAGGGCCCTGCTGAACAATCCTGGACTGCTTTTGGCCGATGAACCCACCGGTCAATTGGACCCGGACAGCTCCGAAGAGGTTTTGTCCTTGCTGGTGGAAATTAACCGTGGTGGGACCGCCCTTTTGATGGCAACCCACGATTACATGACCATGGATCGTTTCCCGGCCCGTGTTTTGCGTTGTACTGGAGGGCGTTTGGAAGACATGGGGAACATCCTATTTGAATCGCCTTCGGAGAACAACGGTTGATGGGGTCGAGGCATGCGCTGCAGCTGGTCCTCTTTGACCTGCCGATAGCTCCCTTGTACGGCGGCACGGCCGAGGTCGATTATAAAATCAGAGCCTTGCTGGACCTTGGACTGGAATTGCATATCCATGCCTGGGTTAGCTCAACCCTGGATCGCCAACTTCGATCAGGCGCCAAGGCCCTGCCGGATTGGCATCAACGAGTGGCAACCCTTCGTTGGTACCCCCGGCCCATGGCCCTGCGGACTTGGTTATCGGCGCAGCCTCATGCTGTGGCCTCCCGCAGCGGATCGGCCTTGAACAAGGCCTTGGCTCAAGGCCCCCCGGATATTCTGCTGGAAGGATGGCAGGTCTGTGCCTGTATGGCAGCGCCGGCTTTGGGTCATCATCGGTTTTGGGTTCGGTCTCATAACCGGGAATCCCAGTACTATCGAATGCAGGCTCTTTCGGCAACAGGTGTATTCAAAAAAATATACTATAACATCGAATCATTTCGCTGGCGTCGCTTGGAGCGTTGGGTCTCCAATGCGGGAAGTCATCAACCTTTGGCGGGTGTTTTGAGCCTTTGCCCTTTGGAAACCCGTCTTTACCAGAACGAAGGATTGAACGCCTTTTATGTGCCTGCCTTTGTTCGTTTGGCTCCGTCCAAAGTTGGGCCTGCCATAGAGAGGCAACAGGTAGCCGCGCCCTTTCTCTTGTATCATGGTCGGCTGGATATACCGGACAACCAACAAGCTGTTCAGAATGTGTTGCGATTGGCCTCTCAATGCCCGGAATTTTCTTGGGTTGTTGCGGGCTCCAAGGCCTCAAGCACCTTGATTCGCCAAATGCAAGCAATGCCCGCTTTGCAATGGGTGGATACTCCCGATGATACGGCCCTGGACGCTTTGGTGCAGAATGCGGCGGTTCATGTGATCCCATCCAAGGGACGGGCAGGCCTCCGGCTCAAAATGATTCATGCCTTGATGGGGACCGGCCATGTGCTGGTTCATCGCGATGCGGTGGAAGGTTTGCCCTGGGCCGGCTGGGTGACCACGGTCGACCACGATAGGGATTGGGCCCAAGGTCTGCGACTCGCCATGGCCAAGCCCATCGAAGGTTTGCAATTGGAGCAGCGTCATCGAGAAATCCGGGCTCATTTTGACCCGAATCAAAACGCAGGCCTGCTCTGCGAACTGATTTTTGGGAGTCGAGTGCCTACCTAGGTTGCTTTTGGGCAAAGGTGCTGAGTTCTTCCAATAGCTGTTGACTTTCGTTTTCCCAGGTCCAAGCCTGCGCAGCCTGTAGGCAGGCCTGACGGGCGGCCTCCATTCGTTCGGGCTGGTTCCAGAGTTCATAACAAAAGTCGACGATCCCTTCGGGTTGGCAATCCTTCAAACCCCAGCCCACCGGATAGTCCCTGAGCAGGGCTTGGTACTCCGGAAAATCCATCCCCAATTGGGGCAGGCCCGCCGCCGTGTAATCAAAAAACTTATTGGCCAAGGAGTAACGATAGCTCAGGCTGGGATGGTCCAAAAGGTTCAAGCCTAACCAGGCTTTTTGGGTCAAGCTACGCAGTTGGGAAGAGGGCAATGGGCCGGTGAACCATACCTTGCCATGGAGGCCTCGGTTATGGACCGTGGAACGAAGTTCCATCTCCAAATCCCCGCTACCCGCCAGGACCAACGGACAAGGAAGCCCCCTTTCGGCGGCTACCAACAGGGCCTCCAGGCCTCGCCCAAGATTCAAGGCCCCTTGATACAGAATAAAGGGTCCTTGGGGAAAATTGAGGGTGTCAAGTGGATCCGTAGGGTCGGTGTTGCGGGTGGGCATGTTACGCAAAACACGAAAAGGATGACCGTACTCCTTTTGAAACAGCTCGGCCAGGGCCGGCCCCACCGTGTAACATTGAATACGGCCTCGCAGGAAGAGCCGAATTAAGCCGGCCCACACCCTGCGCACTGCGGGTCGACCGCTCAGTTCGGGGACTTCGGTAAACCACTCGTGGGCATCCCACCACAGAGGCCGCCTGCGCATCCAAGACGCCAAGCGCAAAGCCGGTAGGGTATCGGCATCCACCGAAAGGTAAACGGTGGAAGAACAGCGCAAAGCCTCCACCAAGAGTCGAAGGTTGAAGATCAAGTAAAAAAGCGGTCCTCGAAGGGGTGATATAAGTAGGCGTTGATAGGTTCGGTATGCCGTGCTCTGCAAAGGGACCTCTCGGTGCCGATCCACGCCGATCCAACGAACCCTCCATCCGGCCATTTCCAAGGTTTGGCACCAGCGCATCATGCGTTGGTCTTGCCATTGGTCGTTGGTGGTGGCCATGAACAGCAAGGGCGAAGCGTCGGTGATCATAGTGGCCGGGGAGGTGGGTTTCATGGGTTCTTCCATAACAAACGATCATCGACATCCCTTGCAACCGCCCCTTTTTGGACCAACCAAGCGAGGGCCTTGGCCTGTCGCGCCCAATCCTCCGGGCCACGAACCAGTCCCTTGGCTTCAAGGGCTTGACGCAATTCGGCCGGGTGGAGGGGAGCGCTGAGGTAGGGCCGCACCTGCAGCGTCCAAGCCTGAAATTCTTGGGTGGTCATTTCTTGGAACCTTCCACCCGCGGAAATACAAGCATCGCAGCGCCCGCAATCCATCGCAGCGGTCTCCCCAAAGTAGGCGAGCATCAGCCGACTACGGCAAGTGCCTGTCCCCGTGATCATGGCGATCATGGCTTCCAACCTGCGTTGCCTGGCTTTGAGCAGGTCGCTGTAAGCCTGCGGTGGCAAATAAAAATGACTGGGCGGCAATCGTTCACTCAGCCAACAGAGGTTTTGTTGATCCGACCGCGGGGTATAATCCAGCAAATCCAGTTCCTGCAACCGATGAATCGCTTGCAAAATAGCCACCGTGGTCGTTCCGGATTCACGGGCCATGCGTCGTTCGTCAAAGCGGACCGGGTGATCCAAAATGCCCGGATGTTTTCGTAACAACAAATCAATATAGGGATCCAACGTGGGGTTCAGGACCCTTTGTTCGTAAAGCTGGGCGGAGGACACTTTGAAACGGATACGGGCCGGTAGGAGGCTTTCCTCTTCGGCCATGACTAGATTGGCCCGATGCAGAATCTGAAGAGCATGGTAAACAACGCGTTGTTCCAGATCAAAGCGTAGGCAAAAGGCCGAACTATCAAAGGCAAAGCGTTGGTCCCGTCCACCTCCAACCGCCAGGTTGCACCACTGCCCCAAGGCCTGATAAATTCGTTGAATTTGTTCGATGGGAGGGAAGGCGTCTTCGACTCGCTTGCGGGCCTGTTGCAGGTCCGCCTTCTGCCAGGCCAAAAGACAGAGCCCGTGACCCCCGTCCCTGCCGGCTCTCCCGGCTTCCTGGTAATAGGCCTCCGGTGATTCAGGGGGGTCCCAATGAAAGACCAGACGTACATCCGGTTGATCAATCCCCATCCCAAACGCCGTGGTGCAGACCATGATGGGCTTGGTATGGTTCATCCAAGTCTGTTGGCGAAAGTCTCTTTGTTCTGGTGTCAGCCCCGCATGGTAGGCCTGGGCGGGGTAACCCTTGCTCGCAAGGTATCTTGATAATTCTTCGCTGTGCCGACGTGAACCGACATAGACCAAGGCCTTGCCCTTGAGACCGACTAGGGCGTCTTCGAGGGCTTGATGTTTGGAGACGGTTTCTTGCCATCGGTAGGATAGCATGGGCCTTGCAAAACTTTGACGAACCAAAGCAGGCCTCACCATCCCCAGGCGTTCACAGATTTCATCGCAAACGGCAGGAGTCGCCGAACCGGTCAGTGCCACCGTAACCACGGCCCCCACCTGTTCTCGGAATGCCGCAATACGTTGGTATTCAGGGCGAAAATCATGTCCCCATTGGGCAATGCAATGCGCCTCGTCCACCGCTAGCAAGGCAATTTTCCAACCCCGGCTGCGGGTAACAAAGTCTTTGCCCGAAAGGCGTTCCGGTGATAGGTAAAGAAATTTGAGTTCCCCACGATCGGCTCGCACCCGGATGGCTTCACTTTCGGTGGAGCTTAAACCCGATACCAACGCGGCCGCCGAAAGGCCTTGACGATTCAACCGACTCACTTGATCCTTCATCAAGGCAATCAGCGGGGATACCACCAGGCACAAT
>CAIOCC010000089.1 GCA_903856555.1 uncultured Bacteroidota bacterium | reverse complement strand
ACATCGGCAAAGATGGAACGGCCTCCAACGACCGGGGTTTCCTGAATCTCGGATACCCGGTTGATGCCACCGTTCATGACCCTAAACAAGCCAAAGGACTGAATGGTATCGGGTTGCACACCGTTGTTGTTTTGGTTATCGGTTGCGCGGATGTAATAGTGGTAATACGCCCCGTTCTGGGTGAAAACCGAGCCCGGAATGGTCGCCTGAAAAGAATCCGGGGCCACCAAGGTCATGGGCAAGGAATCGTAAACCCCTCCGCTCACACCGGGGGCATAAAATAGCTTGGCGGAGGCTACCGAGCCATCCAAGTCGACAATACGGGCACCAATGGTAACCGGATTGGAGGTTCTGGGGACCGCTGGAGTCGCTTTCCATCGACTAATGAAAGGAGGAGAGGCCATGACCGCACCCAAATCAGAAGGCGTCAGGGGAATAATTTCGTAACGAGGGTACAGGGTTCCAAAATTGGTTTCGGTGATCACACCGCGCATGTGCGAAAAGACCTTGCCCTGCTGTACAAATACCGGAGCACCTGGATTGGGTGGAACGGATGCCGTGGAAGACACAAACGGCGGGCGGAAAAAACGAACCGCATCCCGCACATTGATCTCGGAACCAGAAGCATCTCGAAGCATCCAACTCACCCGTCCTCCACTGAACGTGCTAACATTGGTCACCAAAACATTGTTAAACTGAACATACATGCCCTCGTAACCCTCTCCGGTTGGCTTTTGGATTTGCTGAGGAACGGCCGGGTTGTTGGGGTCGTAAACCATGAACAAATTCATGAAGGAAGGGCGAGGTGCCGGTGGGGTCGCAAAACCCAAAACCGAACTGGCCACCCCTATTAAATTCAACTGGGTTTCCCCTGAATTGGGGGAGGCATCTTGGTACTCCGCCACCACCCCGGTGCATTCAACAATGTTCCCTACTTGAAAATTGCTAAAAAAGCCCACGGCCGAAGAATCGGCCAGGTTGGGCAGACGGACCAAGAGTCCCTTCCAGACCCCATCGGCCAAGCCCATGGTATCCACCAGGTAGGTCGCCTTCCAATTGGCACTCAAGGCATGGTCCCTGGGGTTTAGAATCACCAGACCCCGAACCCGGACCGTATCCCCGGCGTACCTCGACAAGGTTTTGCCCGTCAACAGCGTATCGGGATGCACCCATTGGATGGAATCGATGGAACGCAGGGGGAAACCCTGGCCCAAGGCCTGTGGCAGGAAGCCAAGTCCGAGGAAAAAGGTTGCCAAGGCGATAAAGGAAGGAAATTTCAAACGCATAATCGAGGGTTTGGGGGTTGAAAATGGCGCTCCGTCCGGCAAATCCGGACGAAGCGCTGCAAAAGTAAGGTCCATGCGTAAAGTTCTTATCAATATTTGAATCAAGGCCCCACCACCCAGCGGACCCAAACGGTCGTTCTCCCCGCTCTTTGGATCCCAACCCTGTAAATTCCAGGGGCTAAATCGGGACCAGGGTTGGCACCGGGCCTAAGGTGCATGGTATAGCTGGTTTGTCCGTCCCTACCCAAGACCAAGGGGTGCCAAGTCAGCATCATATCCTCCTCATCGGGTTTGATAGGGTTCCAATAAAGGTT
>CAIOCC010000088.1 GCA_903856555.1 uncultured Bacteroidota bacterium | reverse complement strand
CTTTTTTGACTCCCGAATTGGACGATGGCAACAGCCTCTACAACCACATCGAATACACCATCAGCCATGCAGGCATTTTGGTGGCGGGTTTGTTTGCCACGGTGCGGATGGGCCTCAAACCACGCCGGCGCAGTTGGCTCAAAATCTTTGGATACACCCAGTTGGTTTTGCCAGTAATGGGGACGGTCAATTATTTGTTAGGATCCAATTACATGTACCTAGCCGAGCGGCCCTTGGTGGACAACCCATTTCTGATTGGTCCCTGGCCTTGGTACCTGCTTGGAATGGAATTTGCAGTCCTGCTGCATTTTGTGTTATTTTACAACCTCCACCGTTGGCTTGCGGCTCGGTCTGAACGGCTGCGCCCATCCTGGTCCAACGAATCTTCCCCGCTCGTTGAACGGTAAACCGCAGGGCTCTTCGAACGGTAAGCTGCGTGGCTCGCTGAAAGGTAAGCTTCGGGCGATTTAATTCCCAGCTTCGCTCTTGGTGTCTTCCAAAGGTTGTTCTTTGGATTTGGACTTGCTTGACTTTTTGGAATCCTTCCCCGACTTTTTGGAGGCCACCTTTTTGGAGGCGGGTTTTTTGGCGGGGGCCTTTTTGACCGGTGGCTTTTTGATTTTCTTGGGCTTGGGGGGCACGATGCGTCGCAGCTCGGATCCCTTGGCATCCGGAGCGGGACCGCTTACCAATTCGTTTTCCCAACCAAAAATTCGTTCGGTTCTAGAAACCCTCGTTGGATACACATCCAATTGGTTGGTGACATAGTGATGCTTGCCTCGGTTGAGGTAGCATTCATTGCCGACCGTGCTGCCGCTAAAGCGGGTTTCCCCTTTGCGCACAAAATAGACCACGCAATACGGATGGTCCTTGAGATCATCCGGGGTCATGGATTCAAAAGGCCTCAAATTCTTGTATTCACCGGTATAATCGGCGAATTGATCAAGGGTATAAACTTTGGCCTCGTAACGTCCGGTGGTATAATCTTTGAAACGATAAATACGCTGCGATACCACCTGTCCCGGAGGGGATTGAAATTCTTCGTACATCCAAACAGCATCCGAAAAATAATTTTCCCATATTTTGACCATGTGGCTTTCGACCGGTGCAGCCGTGGTGTCAACCCTTGTTTGTTTGGTGTTATCAAAATCCCCGGTGAGCCACTGGGTTAGCAGGGTGAGTTCTTTGGTGTAACGGGCCTTGGGGGGCTTGGTCCCGCCTTTGCGTCCTTCGGAAGCCGCATGGCCCACCAAAGGCGCCAAGCCCAGCAACGTGGAGATCAACCAAAGGGCCAAATGAGAAAGCAAGCGTCCGTTCGACGCATTAGGGCGTTCTTGTTGCCGACGGTTCAAGGAATGAGACGCAAGGGTACCAGCGATGAGTAAATTCATTGGATCAAGGACTTGTATAATTTAATGAACAATTACGCTCCAATTTACGATTAAAAAGGTCCCTTGGACCCGGAATCCTTTCAAAAATTACAAGGCAACGCAGCGATGTGCTTTGACAAATCGGCGCAATTGTTCTGCAATTCCCCAAAAAATCCTTTGTGTAAAAATCCACGAACTTTGTGAATAATATCGGGGAAATATTCTCAATTTTTGGGTACTGAAAAAGCCAACCCTCCGGGAAGGCTTTTTTGGCCTAACAGACTAATTTCTTACCCCATGACTGAACCCATTCTCGTCGAGAATAAAGACCGCTTTGTCCTTTTTCCAATCCAGCACAGCGATATCTGGAATTTTTACAAAAAAGCGGAAGCCAGTTTTTGGACGGCCGAAGAAATCGACCTCGCCCAGGATCTGACCGACTGGGAAAACAAGCTCAACGCCGACGAGAAGCATTTCGTCAAGCACGTGCTGGCCTTCTTTGCCGCCAGTGACGGCATTGTCAACGAAAACTTGGCCATCAATTTCTTGAACGAGGTCCAATACCCCGAAGCCCGCTGCTTCTATGGTTTTCAGATTATGATGGAGAACATCCATTCCGAGACCTATTCCCTGCTTATCGATACCTATATCAAGGACCCCGCCGAAAAGAACTACCTCTTCCATGCCATTGACCACATGGAATGCGTCCGCAAGAAGGCCGATTGGGCGTTGCGTTGGATCGGCCAGGGCTCTTTTGCCGAGCGGCTCATTGCCTTTGCGGCGGTGGAGGGTATTTTCTTCTCTGGTTCGTTTTGCAGCATTTTCTGGCTCAAGAAGCGGGGACTCATGCCCGGTCTGACATTCTCCAACGAATTGATTAGCCGTGATGAAGGCCTGCACCGGGACTTTGCAGCCTTGTTGTACACACGCCATCTCACCAGCCAGCTCGATCCGGCCCAGGTTCACCAAATCGTCGCCAACGCCGTCGAAATCGAGAAGGAATTTGTCACCGATGCCCTGCCCGTCCGTTTGATCGGGATGAACTCCGACCTCATGTGTCAATACATTGAATACGTAGCCGACCATTTGCTGGGCGTCTTGGGTCTGCCCAAGATTTACAACGCGACCAATCCCTTTGACTTTATGGAGCTTATTTCCATGGAAGGCAAAACCAATTTCTTCGAAAAAAGAGTGGGTGAGTACCAAAAGGCCGGCGTTTCCGCCGAGCGCAGCCAGCAAAGCTCCTTTACCACCGACGCTGATTTTTAAATCAAGGCCGCAGCCCACCTCCCCTTACCCGCCCACCCCACCAAAACCCGGCCCATGCAAGTCCTCAAAAGAGACGGAAGACGCGAAGAAGTCAAATTCGACAAAATCACGACCCGCATTGAACGGCTGTGCTATGGACTGGACCCCCGACATGTTCAACCCGTGGAAGTGGCCAAAAAGGTCATTAACGGATTGTACGATGGGGTAAGCACGGTGCAATTAGACGATTTAGCCGCAGAAACGGCCGCGGCCCTCACGGCGGCCCACCCGGATTATGCGGTGTTGGCCGCACGCAGTGCCATTTCCAATCTCCACAAGGAGACCAAGAAATCGTTTAGCGAAACAATGCGGGATTTGCACGGTTACATCGACCCGGCGACCTCGTCCCCAGCGGCCCTGATTGCCAACGATGTCATGGAGGTCATTGAGGCCCACGCCGAAGCCCTGGATTCAG
>CAIOCC010000087.1 GCA_903856555.1 uncultured Bacteroidota bacterium | reverse complement strand
TTGACGGCGCGCTGCGCGCTTGTACATCCCGGGAGGGGGGGACCAGCAACCCGCAACGCGCAGCGTCGCTGCTCCGCTTTTGCATTGACGGGTCTTCGGTTCAGGGCTGCGCCCAGACCTCATCCCCTCCAATGCAAAAGCCCCCCAGTGGGGGGCGTTGCGGGTTGCGGAAAAAGAGGATTGACGGCGCGCTGCGCGCTTGTACATCCCGGGAGGGGGGGACCAGCAACCCGCAACGCGCAGCTTCGCTGCTCCGCTTTTGCATTGACGGGTCTTCGGTTCAGGGCTGCGCCCTGACCTCATCCCCTCCAATGCAAAAGCCCCCCAGTGGGGGGCGTTGCGGGTTGCGGAAAAAGAGGGATTCGAACCCCCGGTAGAGTTGCCCCTACACCGCATTTCGAGTGCGGCCCGATCGACCACTCTGGCATTTTTCCACTGCTAAATTAAGCACGAAGCCCTTTACCTTTGCCCAATCATGCTTTTAGGTCAAAAACTGGTCGTTATCCTGCCCGCGTACAATGCCGAGAAAACCCTCGCCAGGACTTACGCAGAAATTCCCATGGATATCGTGGATGAAGTGGTTTTGGTGGACGATCATTCCACCGACCGGACCGCGGAGGTCGGAAGGGAGCTGGGCATACGCCATGTTTTGGTGCATCCTCAGAACAGGGGCTACGGTGGAAACCAAAAAACCTGTTACAACAAGGCATTGGAATTGGAGGCCGACTTGGTGATTATGCTACACCCCGATTACCAATACACCCCTCGTTTGATTGAAAGCATGGCCTATTTGGCCGCACACAAGGTGTACCCGGTGGTGATTGGTTCTCGTATTTTGGGTAAAGGAGCCTTGAGGGGTGGAATGCCCGTCTATAAATACGTGTTCAACCGCATGCTTACCCTGACCCAAAATCTTTTGATGGGGCAGAAGCTATCGGAATACCATACCGGGTACCGCCTTTTCACGGCCGAAGTGCTCCGTAACATTCCATTTGAAAAGAATTCGGACGATTTTGTTTTTGACAATCAAATGTTAGCTCAAGTCTGCTTTTTTGGGTACGAGGTAGGCGAAGTTTCATGCCCTACTCGATATTTTGACGAGGCTTCCTCCATTAATTTTCGGCGTAGCATGGTGTACGGATGGGGTGTTTTAAGGGTGGCCCTGATGTATCGTCTTCAAAAATGGGGTATCCTGAGGTCTCCAATTTTTGGTTAGGATGGGGACCTCCAACCAGGGCTGGATTCGTGGGTTTGGGAACCTGATTCTTCGCTTGGTGAAGGTTTTGCTTCGAGGCGTTCAGGGTTTCGCTTTGTTTGTTTTGTCGGTCTTGTTCGTGGCCGTTGGCTTCTACCTCCGTTCCGAGATTTATCAATTTGCGCCGGCTCAACCCTTTTCGGGCTCCAGCCTTTACAACCCTTACGATTCGATGCCTCCGCTTCGATTCAAAGCCAATTTCCATGCCCATTCCCGTTCCTGGGGTGGGTGGACCAACGGTCATCAATCCGACTCCGTGCTTGTAACGGCCTATTTGTTAAGGGGTTATCATCTGCCTTCCTTGTCCAATTACCATCAAATAAGCGATTGGTCGCTGAACAAAGTACCTTTGTACGTGCCTGTTTACGAAAGCGGGTACAATCCACTCAAATCGCATTTGTTGGTGATGGGTTTGGATCGGCCTTCCTATTTTGATTTTCCGCTCTACCAGAACACGTCCCAACAACAGCAAATCATTCAAGGATTGCGCGACAGGGGGGCGGTTTTGGTGATGGCGCATCCGGATTTTGGAGGAGGTCGTCGTTTGGAGGATATGCCGCTCTTATGGGGTTATCATTTTATGGAGGTTTTTAATCATTATCGACATTCGGAGAAGTATTACGATGCGGCCCTGTCCGCTGGGCGTTTGTCTTGGGTGATGGCCAACGACGATACCCACGATCTACACAGGGAAGCGACCTTCAAGCGTTGGAATGTTATGATGGGGGACCAAGCCGAGACCCGAGATGTGATGCAACAGGCCCTGATGGGTCGGCACTACGCGGTGTACGCCGAAGATTCTAGCTTTGACAAGTCCTTGGTGTCTTGCACGACCCCTTCCGTTGATCAACGCGTTTTTCGCTTTTCGCATCCTTTTGAGCGCATTCAGGCCATCGGCCAAAACGGGAAGGTTTTGGCGTCATCGCAAAACACGGATACCCTGTTGGTTGAACTAGGTGCTCAAGAATCCTATGCCCGCGTGGAGGCTTTGGATAAGGGGGCCAAACTTTTGTTAAACCCCATGGTGCGTTACGATGGCCGGAAATTGCCCCTGGCTGCCTCATTACGGGCAACACCGGATCCGATCCGGACCTGGTCCTTTCGACTTTTGGTCTTGGGTTCGCTGGTTGGAATTCTATGGATGGCACGATGGGTACGGACGAGAGGCTAAAGGAATTGGAACCCTGGTTCACTAGCCCTCGTTTTGCGAGGCCCCTGCTGGTTTTCTTATCCGTTTTTTTTTACCTGGGCTTGGGGGGCTGGTCCTTGCTGGATTGGGATGAGATCAATTTTGCTGAATCGGCCCGGGAAATGTTGGCGACCGGGGATTACGGGTCTGTCCAAATAAATTACCGTCCCTTTTACGAAAAACCACCCCTTTTTATGCTGGTGCAGGCGGGGATGATGAAGATTTTTGGGGTGGGAGAGATGGCGGCCCGTTTGCCCAATGCATTGATTGGAACTATTTATCTATTAACGCTTTACGAAATAGGTAGGCGCTGGCATTCCCAGCGGATGGGATGGCTTTGGGCCGTCCTTTTTTGGGCTACTTTGTTGCCGCATGCGTATTTCAAATCGGGTATCATCGATCCGATGTTCAATTATTTTATTTTGTTGTCTGTTTTTGCCTTGTTTAGAGCCATGCACCTGGGATTGCAGGGTACTTGGAAAGCAGGGTGGTGGTTGGCGGCTGGTACCGCTTCTGGATTGTCTGTTTTAACCAAAGGCCCGGTTGGTTTTTTGTTATTGGCTTTAACAGCTCTTTTTTGGATCGTTCGTAACAAATCATGGTCCTCGTTTTGGTGGAAAGGTGCAGGGGTCTTTGGGATCGGTCTTTTGGTTCCGGTTCTTTCGTGGGTCGCTCTTGAGTGGTGGGTTCGGGGGCCGAGTCAATTGCTCTTGTTTTGGTCCTACATGATTGATTTGTTTCGAACCGGCGTGGCAGGCCATGAACAACCCTTTTATTACCATGCGTTGGTTTTGATGTTGGGTTGTCTTCCAGCGGTTCCTTTGGCTTTGCCCCTCTTGTTCCGATGGCAAAAAACCGATCGCACAGAGGATTTCTCCATCACCCTGCATCAGTCCATGTGGGCTCTTTTTTGGGTTGTTTTGGTGGTATTCAGCATGAGTACCACTAAGATCATCCACTACTCTTCGTTGGCTTATGTTCCGCTGGCGTATTTGGGGGCTTCCTTCTTGGCAGGAGGCCCCCAAAAGGGATCATGGCCCCGTTGGTTAAGCGGGATTTTTACCTTTCAGGTTCTTTTGTGGTCCGTGATTTTGGGGGCGATTCCTTGGGTCATGCGCTTCAAGGCCAGCTGGATCGATCAAATCAAGGATGTTTTTGTTCGAGAAGCCGTTCGCGATGCCCTGCCTTGGTCGGGTTGGGAATCGTTGTGGATCGTTCCGCTTCCTTTCTTGGCATTTTGGGGTTGGCAAAAGTCCAAAAACCACAGGCCCGACCTGGGGGTACCGGTGATGGGATTGGGCGTCGCCCTTTTGGTGATGGGTTTGACTTTTTCCTATCTGCCGCGCATTGCTTCGGTGACCCAAACCCCGGCGGTGAATTTCTACCAATCCTTGGCAGGCCAAAAAGTCTATGCAGGGACCTGGGGATTCAAAAGTTATGCTCCGTTTTTTTACTTGCAAATACCTTTTGACACTGCCTCCGGGAATTCCTCCATGCCTACCGGAGATGAATTGTTACAGGTCCACTTGGACCGTCCCGTTTTTTTGGTGACGAGGGTGGACCGCCTACCCGACCCCACCACCCACGCCTTGGTACGGCATCGGTCCCAAGGTGGGTACGTGATTTACCGTCGTCTTCGTTGAGATAGATGGGTCCTTTTGGATTAAGTTTGTCCATGATGAATCGTATCCTTTGGAGTCTTTTGTTTTGGTTAGGGGGGATGGCCTTTTCTCCTTCTTTGCATGCCCAG
>CAIOCC010000086.1 GCA_903856555.1 uncultured Bacteroidota bacterium | reverse complement strand
TAAACCATCACATCGTGCTCCGCCCCCGGTGGGTAATAGGTCGCCGATTGAGCCGTATTCGTGGCCACCGCCTCCACATAGTACCGAACCACGCTTTGGGCCGCTTGACCGGGCAGGTAGGCCCCGTAAATCCCATCCCCCGCCAGGCTATCCCCGCTCATTCCGTTGTCCAACATATTGATTCGTCCAAAATTCCCGACCCAACCGGTGGCATAATACAAACGCAGGGCCTGCACCGTCGCGGGGTTGCTCACTTGGGCCCGTACCAAAACTCGGCCCCCCGGTAACGGTGCTTCGTTCCATCGACCCAAACTATCGTATTGATCCAAGGACAAGACGACCGGCCCCTGCTGCGCCACTTCGGTCTGGGTCCGGAGGTAATTGTACCGATTCGTAACAAAAGTCTTGAGCGAAGTCACCCCGCTGGTATAACTAGCCGTCGTATAAAGCTTCTTGGTATCGGCCGCTACCAACGCCGCAATCCGAGCATTCATCGTGTCAAGGACCGGATGCAATTGGGTGGGGTTAAACGACTCCGCAAGAATGGTGCGGTAATGGGCCAAATACCTTTGTCGCCATTCCGGAACATTGAGTAATTTGTTCAGCAGAGGGTAATTTACGTTGGTGACATTTTTGAAAGGCCCCCACGAGGTGCTCGTTGCCGCATTGCTCAAAAAACTGGAATTCCCGTCGTATTCAAGCGGAAAGGTGCGACCGGTTTCGGGCTCGTGGTAAACCATGTAGTCCATCTTGCCTTTCATGACATAACTGTCATCGTCCGCAAAGATGTTTTCCACCGCGAGATACCAGAGAATGCGATCGATATCCAGGTATCGACGCGTGCTATCCAAAGGAGCCGATGGAACCAAACTCAAAGCCCGGCAGGCCTGCACCAGAGCCTCCCAGGTCAAAGCGATATCGCTGGATTTGAGGCTGTAATACGATTTATAAAGATTGGTATCCAGGCCCAGGAAATTCATGGCGGCCGTACCATCGCCCCAAGGCGGGCCCGTTGCGCCCCCGGATACCCCGGTCGTTGCCCGAAAGCGAGGCCCATCGTTGCTCAAAAACCACTCCTTCAAAAACTCCTTGTCCACATCCTGAACATGATCGTAAATACCCCAATCCTGGCCGTTGAGAAAAAGGCGGATAAAGTTGCCTTTGGCAATGGGGGTATGCCTGCGGGCAGTTTGGTTGTATAACACTTCCCGCATAAAGGTGGCATCCCCGTGGGCATTGTTGAATTTGAGATTGCGAAAGCCCAAAATATCTTGTCCAGTCCTGAGCCAATCCGTTTCAATCCCGAAGGATTTCTTTTGGGACGAACCAATGGTGGAGTACGATGTGTTACCTCTGAACCGAACCCCTATGCTGTCCAGGGTTTGGCCGGCCATGGTCATGGACGCCATTAGGTTGGTTTCTGTAGCATAATTCTGACCCAGAAGAGTCCAGTAATTGCTCTGCGGAAACGTCAAGTTCACGGTCCGAATGCTGTCCGGATGGTACAAGCCCTGGTCCGGTCGGCCCCCGGTATAAAGAGTCCGTCCATCCGGGGAGAAATACCATTCGGATGGCAAGTTTTGGGCATGCGCCACGGCGCATACCAAGAGCAGGCCCACCGCTCTTGCGGCAGAGTTCAAAATTTTCATGTTAAGCGAATTTAGGGGCCGCTTCAGTCTTTGACGCAACGAACCGACATGCCGAACAACAAAAAGTTGGCATTGCGGAACATGCTCGTCGAAGCGTAATTGAGCTGCCGAGTCCAGGCCTTGCCCGGATCGGCCTGGGTGGCAGACCACCAGAAACCATGGATGCCTTGACCCCCAAAGCCACCTGTTGCGGCCCTAAAGCCGGCCGCCCTGGCCCGGTAGCCCATCAAATTGGCCGCCCCGGCATTGGGAAAATCCCAACCCAAGGTATCCTTGAGGGCGCCTACTTCCCTGTCGCCTCGGCTGATGTACTCCTGCAGGGTGGTCCATTCGTCATCGGTAGGGACATGCCATCCGGTAGGACAAAGGCCCCGGTTATCGCTGATGGCAAAGTGATTGTAGAGCATGCCTTCCAAGGTGTCCTGGTCGGGATCGTTGGTATAAAAGGAGAAAGCTCCCGCCGAGGTTGATAACCAAAGGGAGTCTTCCTCGATGACCGGAATGTTTTCCCCGTTCCGGTACCTCGACGTCCGCAGATTCTCCCGCAACCAGCATTGATCCCCGATTTGGAGCGTAGGGTACGCGTTGTCGTCCACATCACGAACCAACTCGGCACCCGGGCAGGGTTTGTAAACCAGTTGGACGGTCTCTTTGCGGCAAGCCGAGAATAACCCCATCATCAGGATCGCGATGGCCCATCGTTCAGGCCTAAGAAAATACGTTTGGAACGCCATAACGGTAGATTTAAGCAAATGTAGACTCTAGTGGCCAATTTAGCCGCGACCCTGGCTGGACGATTTATTTCAATAGGAACATACCTCAGATGGTCAAATCTCGCCTCAAACCAAAGAAAAATGATTATAAATCAAAGAATCCAGAATCAACCCGTCCCAACACTTTAAACCTGTCTGGAAAAAGGGGTACTTACATTATAGGTTCTCATCATGGGAATTCTATTGGTATTCACAAATATACCCCACACCAATTACAAGTCCATAAACAACTCTCCATGGGTCTTGAACAGGGTTAATTGAGGGTTTTTTAAAACAAATCATGGAATTACCTAAAACAGATCAAATAACATATAGGGTTACGTTAGTATCCTTAGACCTCATGGAACTGGACTGATGGTCACCTCGGGAAAAATTTCCACCGGTACCGTACCCCCCCCCAGTCCCAGGGAGGTCCG
>CAIOCC010000085.1 GCA_903856555.1 uncultured Bacteroidota bacterium | reverse complement strand
GCCACGGGTCCGCTTTGCGGTCGGCGAAGTGGTTGCTGGGATGCCCGCCGAAAAAGCCGGCCTTCAAGCCGGGGATTCCATCGTTGCGGTCAATGGTCTCCCCGTTCGTTTTTTTGATGAACTCCAAAAAGCACTCAAAACATCTGCGGGCCAAACCTGCACCCTAACCTTGATTAGGAACACGTCCACGAAGGCCAGCGAGTCGCCTCTCCTCCTTGCGGTGACCGTCAGTGAACAGGGCACGATTGGCTTTGTATCGGCCCCCGAAACCCTGCCCACCGAATCCCTGCGATACACCTGGGCCAAGGCATTGCCCGCTGGTTATGCGTTGGGTGTCAAAACCATTCGGGACAATATCGCTGGCTTTGGGATGATCTTTCGCGGTGAGGTTCCGGTCGAAAAATCATTGGGCGGGCCGATCGCCATCGCCAAAAAAATGTACGGTGGTCGTTGGGATTGGCAACGATTTTGGATGACAACGGCGCTTTTGTCGATGATTCTGGCCTTTATGAATTTACTCCCCATTCCTGCCTTGGACGGGGGGCATGTGGTCTTTCTGCTCGTAGAAATGGTAACCGGCAAACCCCTGAGCGAGCGCTTTTTGATGGCGGCCCAATATGCGGGCATGGTTCTCTTGATCTTGCTGATGGTTTTTGCCTTTGGCAACGACCTCTTGCAGCATGTTTTTCGTTAAGAAGGGTGGTTTACCTTCAAACCAAGGTTGAAATGTCAAGCATGCACCGCGCCTCGTTCTTTCTTGGAAGCCGCCTTGGGGGTCTTTCGTTTCAAAAGACCCCAAGGAACGCTTCTCGATGTGCCCAGGACCGGAGTCGAACCGGTACGAGTGTTAGCTCACTGGTGTTTGAGACCAGCGCGTCTACCAATTCCGCCACCTGGGCGTGCAGTCGGCAAAGATATTCCAACCACGGGTTTCTTCTTCCGTTGTCGAACGCTTCGTACAAATATTTTTGAAAATGGGTCCTATGAAAGGAATTTTGTTCTCCTACAGCCCGATAAAACACCCTAGGTGGGTCATCCTCGGGGCACTACTCTTGGTGATGACCTGGCGCGGCGAGACTGCCAAGGGCCAGGAACTTGATCAAGAATCCCCGTATCAACCTACCTTATTGGTATTTGATCGCCAATGGGATGCTCGTTCGGCCATGCTTCAATTTGAGCGGGAAGGGACCCCCTTGAGCGAAAGGGTCAAAATGGTGCAGCGCAATGGGCTCAACCTGTCCAAGGAATCGCTAACGGTCCTGTCGAATTGGCTTGCAAGCAACCGTTTCGAAAACGTCCAAATACTGGATACGTTTTGGATTAGCAATGCCGTGACTTTGATCTTGGATTCCAACCAATTCGAGGCACTCCAAAAGGAATCCTGGGTTGGTCAACTGTTGCCAGTCTCGGCATTACCCATGGGTTATACCGAAGGCCAAGAGGCGTCGGCCTGTCAGGAAGCATTCGAGCCCGAAAACACAGGATTGGTCAACGGCAAAGAACCGGGACTCATCGCCGTTCAGGCCCCGCAAATGTGGGCCCGCGGTTATACAGGCAAAGGACGTCG
>CAIOCC010000084.1 GCA_903856555.1 uncultured Bacteroidota bacterium | reverse complement strand
GGGACCTCCTGGGGCAAATTCATGATTACCAAGGGTTTGTGGATCGGGATTTGGTGCCGAACGGGCCCGATCAAAATCTTCGGTGGCCCGAGCTTTGCCGGCGGCCGCAAGGCGGTCCAATTCTTCTTCCCAAAAACCCGCTTTGAGCATTTGTTTGCGCAGACGCGGTAATGGGTCCCGGCGCAGGTGTTCCTCCAGGTCTTGGGCCGTGCGGTACCACTCGCTGCGGACCCCGGATGTGTGATGGCCCAACAAGGGAACGGTGGCATGCAAGAGAACGGGACCGCTGCGCGATCGCAGGTGCTCCATGGCTTCTTGAATGGCTTTGCAAGAGGCCTTGAAATCGCTGCCATCCACCCGCATTCGTCGCAGGCCCTTGAAACCGTCGGCGTAGTGGTAGGCGTCCATGGCTCGCATCTCGGCCGCACCGGCGGAGATCCCCCATTCGTTGTCCTGCACCAAAAAGAGAATGGGCAGGTTTTTGAGCACCGACATTTGGAGGGCCTCGGCGACTTCGCCTTCGGTCATGGAACCATCGCCCAGGGAACAAACGACCAAAGGAGGGGAGGCCCCTGCCGCGTTTTCGTTGCGGATGCCCTGGCTTTCGAGGTAGGCCAAGGCGTGGGCCATGCCCACGGCAGGGATGGCCTGCATGCCGGTGGCCGAGCTTTGATGAGGGATCGTGGGCATCCCTGCCCGACGAACCGAAGGATGCGCATAATAGGTCCGCCCCCCGCTAAACGGGTCGTCGGCCTTGGCCAACAACTGCAGCATCAACTCGTAGGGCTCAAAACCCATCCCGAGCAGGACCGACTCGTCCCGGTAATAGACCGACGCGTAATCCTGCGGTTGGAGATGCAGGCCCAGGGCCAGCTGGATCGCTTCGTGTCCCCGGGATGTGGAATGCACATAGCGCGTATCTGCCCGGTGTTCATCGTACAATTCCGCCATCGCCCGGGCTGTGTTCATTAATTCCCAAGCCGTCAGCCACAAGGTGTTTTGCATCATGCGTCCAAAAATACACCAAGAGCCCCATGGCCCTGCGATAACATCGTGCGTCGGCCTTATTTTTGAAAAAACCTCCCCTTTATGACCCCCTCATCTCATCCTAACGCGCCCCATGCGGCCGGTATTCCCTCGGTGGATTTGCAAGACTTTTTGACCGGAACCCCCGAACAAAGAGCCGCCTTTGTCCGCGAATTGGGCCAGGCCTACGAAGAGGTGGGTTTTGTCGCCGTGCGCAATCACGGCCTGAGCGAAGCCCAAACCGACGCCCTGTACCGCAGCGTTCAGGCTTTTTTTGGACAGGATTTTGCCGCCAAAAGCGCCTACGAAGTCCCTGGGGCCGCTGGCCAAAGGGGCTATACCCGGTTTGGACAGGAACATGCCAAAGGCCGCCTCGAAGGGGACCTCAAAGAATTTTTTCAGGTGGGCCAAGAAGTCTCCCCGCAACACAAGATGAACGGAACCTACCCCCCCAATGTTGTGGTTCAAAACCCCGCCGACTTCAACAGCATCACCCTGCAGGCCTACCGAACCCTCGAAGCCTGCGGTCAACATATGTTACGGTCTATTGCTCTTTACCTGGATCTACCGGAAAACTATTTTCATGACTGGGTGGACGGGGGCACCAGCATCCTGCGCGCCATCCATTACGGACCCATCACCAGCGATCCCGGTGACGCCGTCCGGGCCGCCGAACACGAAGATATCAACCTGATTACCTTGCTGATGGGCGCTTCGGCCGAAGGTCTCGAAATCCTCTCCAAAGCCGGCGAATGGGTCCCCGTCACCGCCTTGCCCGATCAAATTGTGGTCAATGTTGGGGATATGTTACAGCGACTCAGCAATCACCGTCTCAAATCCACCACCCATCGCGTTGTCAACCCACCGAGGGAGCGCTGGTCCGAGCCCCGCTATTCCATCCCCTTCTTTTTGCATCCCCAACCCGATATGCCTTTGGACGCCCTCCCGTCCTGCGTTCCCCCCGGCACAACCCCGCTGGATCCGCCCATCACAGCCGGCGAATATTTGGACGAACGCCTCCGCGAAATCGGCCTCAAAAAATAACCCGTGCTGGACGAGACCAAGCGTCGAACCTATCTGCGGGATGTTCTGATGCTGGCCCTCTCGGCCTTTGGCGGACCCTTTGCCCACCTGGCCCTCATGCAAGAGCGCCTGGTCGAACGCCGTCAATACCTCAGCAACGAAGAATTGTTGGAGCTCAACGCACTCTGCCAGTTCCTGCCCGGACCAACGTCCACCCAGACCATCACCGCCGTCGGCCTCAAATTGGGCGGTCAACGCCTGGCTCTCCTGACCCTCCTCCTGTGGATCCTCCCGGCCTGTCTTTTGATGACTTTTCTGGCCGTTTTGGTGTATTCCCTCGAAATCAAAAACCTGGACATGGCGACCTTTCGCTGGCTGCCCCCGGTGGCGGTGGGTTTTGTGGCCGCATCGGCCTGGCGCCTTCTCGAAAGGCAGCCCTGGAGAGGCCCCTCCCTGCCGATTCTTGCGCTGAGCATCGCGCTGTCCCTCTCCATCGTTTCTGCTTTTACTTTTCCGGCGGTCCTCTTGCTGGGCGGCCTCGTTTTTTGGGGATGGGAAGAACGCAAAGGCGGTCTGGGCTCCCCGCACCGCATCCCCAAAATTCGCTGGACCTACCTGCGTTTTTATGCTTTGTTTTTTGTTATGGCCATTTCCCTCGGCAACGCATTCCGGTCAAGGGAAGTTTTGTTATTCGAGAATTTTTATCGTTATGGGAGCCTGGTTTTTGGGGGCGGCCAAATCTTGCTTCCCATGATGTACGAACATTTTGTGGCGAGCAGGCAGTACTTGACCACCGATCAATTTCTCATTGGCTACGGTCTGGCCCAAGGCGTTCCTGGCCCGGTCTTTTCCTTGGCGGCCTATATGGGCGGTTTGGTTTTGCAATCCAAAGGCGTTCTCTATGTTTTGTTAGGCGCTTTGATTGGCACCGTGGCCATTTTTACGCCAGGGGCCTTGCTGATCTTTTTTGTGTACCCCGTTTGGGACGATGTCAAGCGCATGCCCCGGATACAGGCCGCCCTCCAAGGAGTTCAAGTGGCTGCGGTGGGCCTGATTGTTACCGCGGTCGTTTTGCTGATGAAACCCCTGGGCTATAACACCCTCACCATTAGCATTGTAGCCCTCACCGCTCTGCTCAACCACCGCTGGGGCGTTCCTCCTCTTTTGATTGTCGTCCTCACCCTGACCGCCGGCCTGGTCGGCGAGCTTCTGGTCTTGGGCCTGCCGTAGGACCTGGATTCGCCGAAGACGCCCCTTTCCCATCTTAGCCTGGCCAAGATGTAGCTTTGCCATTCGATGATTCCCCCCAATTCTGATCATGGGCCTACGCTGTATATCATTGGCGGATGCAATGGTGCCGGCAAAACAACGGCATCTTTTACCGTCCTGCCCGACCTTTTGAATTGTTATGAGTTTGTGAATGCAGACGAAATTGCCAAAGGCCTTTCTCCTTTTCGACCCGAAAGCGTGGCCATCGAGGCCGGCCGTTTAATGCTGCACCGAATCGAAGAACTCATGAATCAACGCGTTGATTTTGCGTTTGAAACCACCCTTGCCGCCTCCCTTCACCTTCGCACCATCGCCAAAGCCCAAGCCTTGGGTTATCGTGTCCATTTGTTGTTTTTTTGGTTAGAAAGTGTAGAATTGGCGCAACAAAGGGTCCAATCCCGGGTCAAGGAAGGCGGGCACTCGATCCTTGTGGATGTTGTCAATCGTCGCTATAAGCGGGGAATTGTTAATTTGTTTCAAAAGTATTGGGACCGAATGGATCGCGCTTGGATTATCGACGGATCCAAGGGAAACTTTAACCTCATCGCCGAAAGGAAATCTTCAAACCTTCCCACTATTTTTGTGCCAACGGCCTACGAGTCTATCCAAAATCAATATGTCCAATACCTCAACGATTGAAAAGGAAAGGAACCTTATCCTCCAAGGCCTGGAACTCGCTTACGAGCGCTTGTTAAAAACCAAGCGGGCCAATAACGGGGAATTGGTGGTGATTCGGGACCACAAAATCGTTCGCGTCAAGCCCTAAAGCCCGGCGCCTGCATCACAGGCAATAGCCCTCTTTATTTCAGCTCAAAATTCAGGGACACGTAGGCCAAGCGGCCTACCAGCGGTCCGCCGTACACCTGGAAGACCTTGTTATTCAACAAATTCGAAGCACCCAATTTGAGCGTGGTGTTGAGTTTGAGGAAGGTCTTGTTGATTTGGGCATCCACCATCCCGTAGCTGTCGATAGGCCCGGTAAACTGAGGCGACCCCTC
>CAIOCC010000083.1 GCA_903856555.1 uncultured Bacteroidota bacterium | reverse complement strand
CGGCGGTGTAACAACCCGCAACATTATGGCCCTTGCCTACGGTGATGTGAATGGTTCTTACCAACCAAACACGGCCCTCCGTCTCGACCCCCGCATGGTTGCATTTAATCAGGGTTACATGACCGCTTCTGATTTGACCATTCTTCCGGTTCGCATTGATCGCGCATTGTCCCTTGGTGCTCTTTCGGTGGTGGTTGAATTGCCAGCAGGCGTTCGTGCCGAGGCGGTTCGTTCAGCCCTTGCCAAAGGTGACTTTGACTTCCATCAAAACGGCAACGAGCTTCGTATCTCTTGGTTCTCTGTAGACGGTGTGGAACTTTCCGAAAACGATCTACTCTTTAGCATGGAACTAAGTGGGGTTAGCAGCCTTAATGCCGCTGACCTTCATTTTGGGGAGTTGAGCGAAGCTGCATCGCCTCTGGCCGAAGTTTATCCTTTGGTAGGTCTGCGTATGCCTCGTGTATCCGGTGTGGGTCAGGAAGTTAGTCTGTACCCCAACCCAGCCCGTGATTTGAGCCAAATCCGTGTTCGGTTGAACAGCACAGCCGATGTTGCAGTGCGTGTTCTGGATGCACGTGGTCGTCAAGTTGCTGACTTCTCACGTCGCATGGAGGCAGGATACCAAGTATTGGATCTTGTGACCGAAGGTTGGAGTGAGGGCCAGTACCGTGTAGAGATTTCGGTTCTGGAGGGCAAGGAAGTCCGCCAACACGGATTCCGTCTCCAGGTTCGCAAATAATCATCCCACGCCAAAGAGGCGTTTTCGAGGGGGTAGCCGCAAGGTTACCCCCTTTTTTATTTGATAAATAAAATTTAATTTAAAAAGGCAGATACCTATTGCTTTTTGACTTTGGGAGGCCTAACTTTAGACAACTAAAATTGTACATCATGAAAAAAATCTTCACTTTGCTGGCTTTGATGGCTTTGGCTGTGAATGCCTGGGCCCAGAGCGCTCAGCATCGGGTCGCCAACGAGCTCAGGTCTGTTGCAGTTCAGGATCCATCATCCCGGACAATTTCGGCACCGGCCTTGAATACTGGTTCGGTTCGACCTGATGCGGTTACGACCGTTTGGAGCGATAATTTCAGTGTTAACCCAGCCTCCAATGGCTGGCAAAACCTGGGTTTTCGTGGCCTGAACAACACCTCCATTCCAGATACCTTCGGGGTTTGGGAATACCGTGGTTCAGCTACAACCCCTGCGGCTAACCAGGGATCGCGCGGTGCCTATAGAGGTTCAACAGTTGCCATTCAATCTGCAACTCGTTCCAATGGTTTCATGATTTTTGACTCCGATTGGTTGGATAACAACGGTGTGGCCGGTGCCTTTGGGCAGGGTCGTTTCCCGTCTTCCCACCGTGGTATGTTGGTTTCTCCCATGTTGGATATGACCAACAATCCTTTTTTGAATTTGGTTTTTGCTCAGTATTATCGTCGTTTTGGCGGTCCAGCTTCTGTTCAAACATCCCCTGCTTCATTTTTGCTTTTTTCTAGGGATGGTGGTACGACTTGGTCCGATACCATGGTTATCAATTCCGATGTGGCTGTAAATTCCGCCACACCGGCCTCTAACGTGACCGCTTCCTATGCCGCAGGTGGTCCCGGCATCAAGACCTACAATGTCTCTCAGTACATTGGTGGTCAGGATAGCGTCAAGATTGCTTTCTTGTTCAACGGAGACTATTACTTCTGGCAATTGGATGATATTCGTCTGAACACCATTCCAGGGAATGATTTGTCTATTGTTAATACTTTTATTCAGCCTGACACTTCCTTGGGTCGTTTCCTTGAAACCCATCGTTTGACCGAAGTCAACAAAACCCACAATCGTTTTCAGGCCCGTGTTCGCAACCTTGGGGTGTTCCCGGCAACCGGTGTAGTTCTGACCGTGACTGTGAAAGATTCCTTGGGTAACCCATTGTTCTCTGGAACATCTGTTCCAACCAACATTGCCCCGTTCACTGATTCTGTTATTTCAGTTTCGACCCTTTACACTCCGACGGTTAAAGTTTTTACCTATTGTGATTATTCAGCCTATGCAACCGGTGTTTCCGATGAGGATTCATCCAACAATGTTGCTCGTCGCCAGTTAGAACTCACCGATACCATCTTTGGTACGGCTCAGACGCTTCCAACGGCGCAGGGATCCTTGGGTACAGCCTCCTTTACCGGTGCGACGGACCTTCCTATTGCCAACATGATTGAGATCGTGAGCCAGGATACGGTGATGAGTGCTTCTTTCCGTGTTTTCCAGGGCACTTCAGGCAACCCTGCTTCTGGACCGGTAGGTAGTAATATCTACTTCACCATTGAAGGAAACGACACCGCATCTGCGAATGCCGGTCTTCCAGGAGGTTTGGCTTATGTATTGATGGAGACGGATTTGTATACCGTTACCCAGGCCGATTACGATCGTGGTTGGATTACAGTTAATTTCCCATCCACCATTGGTGGTTCTCCCCAAAATCTTATTTTGGCCCCTGGTCAATATTGGTTGGTAGCTCGTATGTTCTCCAATGCCGGTCAAAACCATATCCGAATTTTGGATGACCAATCCATTACGCAGCCTTGGTACACCTCGGTTATCAATGTAACCAATACGTGGTACAGCAACGGAAATAATTTCCGTATGCCGTTGAACCTCCGTTCTGGCTATACGCCTCCTCCATGCCAGGCTTCTTCGGCTTTGTCGGTTAACAGTGTCTCGAATACGGGAGCCAGCCTTGGTTGGACAGCCGTATCTGGAGCAACCTCCTACGAAATCAAGGTACAAGCTGCTGGTTTGGGAACTCCTACAGGATCGGGTACCATTGTTTCCGCCAATAGCTTTAATGCTGCTGGTTTGAGTCCTAACACATCCTACGAGTACTATGTCCGCACGAATTGTGCCGGTGGTTTGTTCAGTTCTTGGGCCGGTCCTACGACCTTCCTAACCAATTGCAACAGTGTAAGCATTCCCCTCTTGGAGAATTTTGAGTCTGCTTCTTCGACTCGTGGTTGCTGGAGGAGCGTAGGAGCCTGGCGTTTGGCCAACGGTGTTTCCAATAACACGGTATCAGCCAATGACACGGTTTCGATGTATTTTGACTTCTACAACACCCCCAAGAATACCGGTGGTTTCTCTTTGTATACCCCGCAATTCGCCCCCGTTCCATCGGGTACCGCGTTGAAGTTTGCCTATGCACACGCTACGTATTCCAATACCGATACCGACCGCGTTGTGATTTTGACAACGACCAACGATTCAACTTGGGTGACCTTGGATACTTTGGTTGGTGGACCGAACGGTTCCATGACCACAGCGCCCAATGCGCAGGGTCCATTTGTGCCCACCTCTTCGCAGTGGGGTGCCAAGACCTATACCTTGCCAGTTGGAACCATCAAGGTTCGTTTCCAGGCTCGTTCAGACTATGGTAACAATGCGTTCTTCGATAACATTGAAATCGGATCCACAGCGACGCTTGCCGGTTTGCTCCGTTACAACAACACCGCTGCAACAGGCTTGACCAACAGCGATGTTCGCCTTTTGTCGGGTACCGCTCAAATTGCAACAGCTGTTACAGGTACCGGTGGTGCTTATACCATCAACGCCATTCCTGCCGGTTCTTACACCGTTACTGCTGCCACGACCAAGCCTTGGGGCGGTGTGAACGGCGCAGATGCCTTGACTATCAACCGTCACTTCTCTGGTGCGGTGCCTTTGGTAGGTCTGCGTCTCAAGGCCGGTGATGTCAACAATAATATCGCTGTTAACTCACAGGATGCCCTTTTGGTCAGTCGTCGCTTCTCGGGGATTACTTCTTCGTTTGCGGCAGGTAACTGGTGTTTCGAGTCGCTGCCTGTGAATATCACAGCGGGTACGGTGACCCAAAACCTACTCGGACTTTGCTTTGGTGATGTGAACGGTTCTTATAGCGGAATCCCTGTGCGTTCCAATGCCCCGGTTGTCCTATCTCAGAGTGGTGTAGCCCATGTTGATGGTGGAGAAATCCTGTTGCCAGTAACCGCTGGTAAGGCCATGGAAATTGGCGCATCTTCTTTGGTATTCGAATTGCCTGCTGGTTTGGAGGTATTGAATGTCGAGAGTGCTTTGCCGGGTTCTGATTTCATCTACAATGTTGTGAATGGACAGCTTCGTTCGGTTTGGCATCACTTGGAAGGCGCTCGTTTGGCCGAAGGGGATGTATTGATGACCATTCGTGCCCGCTCTAACGGTGTTGTAGGTTCCAACCTGACTGCAACCGAAGAGTGTGAGCTTTCCACCCTTTGGGCCGAGGCCATCGATGGCGCAAGCCTTCGTATCCCTGCCTTGGTTGCTAAAGGACAGGATTTGGGTCTCGCTGCCTACCCCAACCCTGCCCAAGACCAAAGCATGGTTCGCTTTAACCTGAATTCTAACGCTTCCGTATCCGTCAAAATGACAGATGCAATGGGCCGCGTTGTCCTGGAGCAGGTTTTGGCCAATCGTCCAGCGGGACGCCATGAAATTTCTTTGGACACCAAGGGGATTTCGAACGGTGTTTACAACCTCGTTCTGACATCGGACCTGAACGGTCAAACCAAGGTTGAAACCTTGAAGTTGCAGGTTCGCCACTAAGTTTGAGCGTACCTTTTTAGTTGAACGGCCGGGCCCCAAAGCCCGGCCGTTTTTGTATTAATTTTGGGTGAAAGGGGACCAAAACTTGGATTAATCTCCCTTTTTGCCTAGTTTTAAGGCTAAATACACTTATTAATCAAAAACCATACCATGCGTCAAATTTCTACCTTTTTGGGTGCCCTTCTGCTTGGCCTTTTTTTACAGACAAGTGGGGTCTATGCCCAATCGATCAATACCACCTTGGGCACTGTTACAGGTGTATGCGTTGGTGACACCGTTGTCGTTCCAGTGACGGTAACGATGGCTTCTGGTATTAGTACCTCGGCGATTTCCATGGCCATTGACTACGATACCACCAAACTGCGTTGTATTAGCTCGGTGACCTCCCTCAATTCCAATATTGCTACTGGTTTTTTGAGTAATTGCGGTCTCTTTGCTAATTTGAATCCTGGTACAGCGCCGTTTACTCCTACAACTCGTCGTCAGTTTAGGGCAGCCTGGTTTGCCTTAACGCCGGTCTCTTTCAGTGGCTTGATGTTCAATCTACGTTTCGTTGCCTTGGCTAGCACCTCCGGTTCCACCCCTATTGCTTGGGACTTAAACACACCTGGTAATTGCGAGTTTGCTGATGAATTAGCCGAAGTTATTCCCAACTGCACCTTTGTCAATGGTTCCTCAACCATTGCATCTCCAGCGTCGATTTCAGCTCAACCCAGTGGATCGACCAGTATTGCAGCTGGCGCAAATACATCTTTTACCGTTTCAGCCGCCGGCAGTCCCACCTACCAGTGGCAGGAATTGACCGTTGGTGGGTCATGGTCTAATATTTCGAATGGCGGGGTTTATGGTGGTGCCACTACCGCTACTTTGACAATTACAAGTGCTACGGTTGCCTTGAACGGCAATCAATACCGCGTGATCGTAACAGGTGGCTGCGGTTCACCTGTTACTTCTACCGCATTAACCTTATCGGTCACCAGCGCCAATGCGACCGGTCTAACAGCGGGCAACGCGAATGGTTGTCAGGGCGATACTGTTTTGGTTCCGATCAGCGTTTCGGGCCTCAATGCCGCCACGGCCTTTAGTTTCAAGTTGAATCTTCCTTCGGGAATTACCTATGTAGGTTTGGCGAATGTTGTTAGCGGCTTGAGTTTGGCCACAGGGTCGGTAGCTTCGGGTGTTTTGACGATCAACTGGACTGGCTCAGCCTTTACGCAGGCTAGCGGAACAATTATGAATATTCGTTTGGTATTGGGAGCTCAGGGTGGATCCTTGGCCTGGGATACATCCTTATCCTCGGTGACCCCAAATGCTACGTTGAGTTATACCAACGGTTCTTTAGGCGTTACTGCTCTTCCAGTTGTGGTGACTCAACCCGTTGCAGCTCTTACAGTTGCTGAATTTCTGGGAACCAGTATTTCAGCAGTTACCAACAATGCTACGAACTTCCGTTGGCAAAAGCAGGACGTAGGTTCAACAACTTGGGCTGACTTGAATGATAACAATGTCTATTCGGGAACGGGCACCGCGGTGTTGAACATTTCTTCGGCTTCTTTGTCATTGAATGGGGCGCGTTATCGCCTACGCATGTCGTCGGGTACATGTCCTGCTCAAGTTAATTCCGGCGTTTGCACATTGACCGTGACGCCCATGCAGGTTACCTTGAATGCTTTGGGTGCCAATGCCTGTGCGGGGGATACGGTGACTATTCCAGTTCGTGTTAGCGGTGCCAATGCCATTTCCAACATGAGTATTTATCTTATCTACAGCGCATCCAACCTGACCTTTTTACCTGCCCTCACGGATAGTTTGTTGAATGCCAATATTTCTGTTCAAGCGATTACCTCACCAACTCCTAGGATCTTTATTTCCTATAACGCTGGTCCGTCGATTAATATGAATCAAACCACGGTGGTTCGTTTGCGTTTCCGCGCCTTCGGTTCTTCTCCCTTGACCTGGTCTAACAACTCGGACTTTTCGAATAGCATTGGAGATGCCGTCGCTCTTAACCAAATTACAGGTGTAAGTAGCAACGTTTCCGTCACCGAAGCAGTTGTGACAGCCGCTGGCTCGACTTCTTTCTGTACGGGTGGTTCGGTTGTCTTGAATGGTAATACCATCGCAGGTGCAACCTACCAGTGGTTAAATGCCTCGGGTCCAATTGCAGGTGCTACCAATGCTTCATACACCGCTACTACGGCGGGAGATTATCGTTTTGCCGTCGCTGTTGCCGGCGGTTGTGCCGATACATCAGCTCCTGTTACGGTGACCACTTCGGCTCCTCCTGTAGCTGCTATTACGGCATCGGGTCCAACGACTTTCTGCCAAGGAAGTAACGTTGGTTTGGTTGCTACCAGAGGGAACGGCTTTACCTACCGCTGGTACAGGGACAATACGCGCCTCTCCAATTTGGCTCCCAATCAAGACTCCATTGGGGCTTTGTTGTCAGGAACGTATCGTGTT
>CAIOCC010000082.1 GCA_903856555.1 uncultured Bacteroidota bacterium | reverse complement strand
TCGACGCATTAATTGAGGTGTGGCAAAAGGAGGTGGCGAAACCGCCCCCATGCCCCCTGTATTGAGACCTGTATCCCCTTCGCCCACCCTTTTGTAATCTTTGGCGGGAGGCAATAACACATAATCTTTACCGTCACACAAAGCAAAAACAGAACATTCAATCCCTTCCAGAAATTCTTCAACCAATACTTTGGCTCCGGCCTCGCCAAACTTCTGCTCGGTCCAAAACAGCGCCAAAGACTCCAAAGCCTCTTGGGTCGTATCGCATATCAGAACACCTTTGCCCGCAGCCAAGCCATCGGCCTTGAGAACCACTGGCATGGCATGCTGCCGGAGATAGGCCTCGGCCTCTTCCCTTTGTTCGGCTCGAAAGGTACGGGCTGCAGCGGTGGGTATTCCGTGCCGCTGCATAAACGCCTTTGAAAAATCCTTGCTTCCTTCGAGCCTTGCCCCTTCGGCATTGGGACCCACGATTAACAAATCCTGTAACAATGGATGAACCCGGCATTGGTCCACCAAGCCATGGACCAACGGCTCTTCGGGTCCAACCACCAGGAGTTGAATTTCGTTTCGCTGAACAAATTCCGCCAACTGTTCGATGTTACGCCAATCCAAGGTTTGGTCGACCGACCAAGCTTCGGTCCCTGCATTGCCCGGATGCACCCAAAGCCGATCGCAACGGGGACTGGCCGAAATAGACTGAGCCATGGCATGTTCGCGGGCACCGGATCCCAGCAACAAAACGCGGTAGGCATCCAAAAAAACAGGGGCGTCTTTCATGGTTTCAAAGATTGATCAAGCTGGACCATGGAATCTGCACAAGCTAGGCTCAAGGATTCCAATTCCCGAAGCCAAGCACGTTTGGGCTCGTTGGGATTGTACACAAAAACTTCGCTGTGCATGCGGTCTTTTCCGGAATTCCAGGTGTGATGAACAAAAGGCCCACCCATAAAATCACCATGCATCGTCCAAAGTCCTCGAATTTCCACCACCGACGATCCCGCCTTGGGGCCCAAGGGGAGCGAGCGCTGACGAGTGGGTACCAGCCGCTCGGTTTGGTAATACGACCCAGGGCTTGGTCCCGGGAGGTTTTTTTGAAACAAAGAATCACGAAATGCCGGCCCTGTCAAAGGAAGATCGGCGGCGTCTTTGACTCTCCACAGACACCAATTCATGGTTCCATTGGGAATTTCACGACTCAACCAAACCCAGTCGCGTTTCAAAGAACGGATCCGGTAATCCCCCGGCAACGCAGAAGGCCTGAACCCTAAACTGTCTTTGATCAATGCAATCAAGGTGTCCGCACGGCTCAATCGTCCGACTCGATCCATGATCAAGCGTTGATCCAATTGTTTCAATCGATCAAGCAAAGGAGTTGTTGTTGGATCCAGAAAAGCAAACAAGGTTGCGGTATCCCGATAAACCAGCCAAACCTCGGCCTGTGGAAACGCCCTTGGATGTCGTACGACCCCCAGGTAAATCCCCTTGGCGGCCAACGACTGGGCGGATACGGTTCGGAGCTCCTTGGGCAAGGAACTCTGTTGATGGGCCGAACGCAGTCGCAAAATCAGGCGATGACGATCCTTGAATTTATTGGCCCCCAAATCCTGGGTGGGCAGAAGCCTGAACCAAGGCTCGGGCTGTGGCAATCCGTATTGTTCCGCGGATAAGGTTTTGCGAAGACGACGCCCTGTTTCACCCTGCCATTCCTCGGGACGGCAATCCAACATGATTTCGGCAACGGCACCCAAAGAATCCGGTTGCAGGCCCTGTTGATCACAAGACCCCATCAGCAACAAAACCAGCAGGCCGCCCCCGAAGCGCCCAATGCCTTGCCTCACCATGGTTCTCGGGAACACAAAATCAGCCTCGCTGAATTTTGAGAACCATCCCGGGGGTCAATTTACTGGACGACGAGAGGTTGTTATGCTTCATCAAATCGGCCACCGTAACGCCATCAAATTTTTTGGAAATGGACCAAAGGGTGTCGCCTTGACGAACCCGATAGGAACGCCCTTCTTTGTTGATGCGATCAACCGGGGCGGGAGCAGCCGCCTGAACAAGCGTCGTATCCCGTTTGATTTCTGTAGGTGCGATGGCCAATTCAGCAGATGCGCGTACGCTATCCTCCACCGCTGGCAATGAACCACCCAATCGTTGCACCTTCAATCGCTGACCAGCCTGCAATTGATTGGATCTTAGGTTATTGATTCGGCGTAATTCGGAAACCGATGTACGGTATTGACTCGCTAAACGTCCCAAATTATCTCCTTTTTGGACCCGATGGTACTTCCAAGTGGCGTAGGGTATATTGGCCGAATCCGGCGTGGCCAATCGGTTGGTGGCTTCGCGGGCTTGTTCGGCCAAGGCCTTGGACTGGGTCAACTCGTAGAGGTAGGCCAGGTAAACCGGTCTTTTCTTTTCGAACTCGGGCGCAAGGCGCGCCGGGATATGAAGCGTGTATTCAGGGTAACCGGCCGGTACAAATTTCTGCTTGAGCTGAGGATTCATCAAAGCCAGCATGTCGGTGTCTATGCCCATCATTTGAGCAAAGTAGCTCAGAGGCAGAGGGCCCTGCACCGCGACCGTATCGGTTTCCAAAGGAAGGGCCACCTGCGCAAATGGCTGCAAATTGTGTTCTGCGGGATAGGTCATCAAATAGGTGACCGCAATAAAGGCCGGAACATAACCCCTGGTCTCCGCGGGTAAGTAAGGCATGATTTCCCAAAAGGTTGTTTTGCCCCCGGAACGCCGAATGGCTTTGTTGACATTCCCCGGCCCACAATTGTAAGCCGCCAAAACCAACAACCAATCGTTGTAGGTGTAATACAAATCTTTCATGAAGCGACAAGCAGCGTCGCTGGCCAAGTAGGGGTCCCGCCGCTCGTCGGAATAGTAATTGACTTTGAGGCCGTATTGCATGCCGGTTCTGTACATGAATTGCCAAAGGCCCGAGGCCCCAACACGGCTGACCGCCGATGGATTCAAGGCGGATTCCACCACGGCCAAGTGCTTGAGCTGGTGAGGCATGTTATGGCGTTCCAAGGCCGCCTCAAAAACCGGGTAGTAGTATTTGCTCAACGCCAAGACCCTTTCGGTCAGGGATTTCTTGCGAATGGCGTACATTTCAATGAAGCCCCTTACATACGAATTGTTCCGCATTGGAATGGGCGATTGAATTTGACGCATCCGAAAGGAAATCACCGAATCCGAGAGAGGTGGGATGTAATCGGGAGCATACCCGTATTTGTTAGGAACGCGTGGTAGGCCCGTATGATCTTTTTTGAAAAAACGCAGCGAAACGACACTATCCAATTGACGAACAATGGCTTCGTTGGCCAAATCAAAAGGAGATCGGTTTCCCGGATTGGAGGAGGAAACGGTTTGGGCTTGCAAATTTTGGACTGCAAGCAAGCCCATAAAAATCCAAAGAAAGGCCTTGTTCATAAAGGTTGAATGTTTGGAACCAACGCTTGTAGGCGCCCGGTTATTTCAAAAAGAGCCGCTTCCCCAAAGGACGGGCCCATGAACTGTAATCCCAAGGGCATTCCATTGGTATCAGGACCAAAAGGAATGGAAAGGGCGGGTAGGCCGGTTAGGTTGGCCAAAACGGTGAATTGATCTTCGAGGTACATGGCCAGTGGGTCGTTGCTCTTTTCACCCAAACGAAAAGCAGAGCCCGCGGTGGTCGGCAAAACAAAGGCATCGCATGATTCAAAGACCTGATCAAAACGATCTTTCAGCTGACGGCGTACCTTCTGGGCTTTGGCATAGTAAGCGTCGTAATAGCCTTCACTCAACACAAACGTCCCCAAAAGAATGCGACGCTGAACCTCGGGTCCAAAACCCTGCGACCTGGATTTTTTGAGGGTTGTTTCCAAGGAATGAGCCTCCGGAGACCGGTATCCATAATGCATCCCGGCATAGCGACTCAGGTTGGAAGATGCTTCGGCGGTCGCCAAAATATAGTAGACCGGGATGGCGTATTCCAGACCTTGCACCGAACAGGGCACCAAGGTATGGCCCGCTTCTTCCCAGGCTTTCATCGCCTCCTGCATTCGTTGGCGCCAAACCGGGCTCAAAGCAGGGTTTTCCATCCATTCGGGGCTGTAGCCCAAACGGTAAGGACCGTTCGAAGTGGATGTATTCAGGGGCTCGCCGGCACTCGCTGTGCAGGTTGCGTCATGATCGTCAGCCCCCGATATGCAAGTCAGCAGTGTAACGGCATCTTCGAGGCGCTCCCCAAAAACCCCTACTTGATCAAATGAAGAACCGAAGGCGACAATCCCATGCCGTGATACCCTTCCGTAGGTGGGCTTGATCCCCACCAAACCGCAATACGACGCTGGTTGCCGAACCGAACCGCCAGTATCCGTTCCCAGGCTCAAATGGCAACCTCCAAAAGCCACCGCAGCAGCCGATCCACCTGAAGAACCACCAGGAACTCGTTCCGGATCCAGTGGGTTGCGAACCTGACCAAAGGCGGAATTTTCGTTGGAGGAACCCATCGCAAATTCGTCGCAATTCAAACGGCCAATGATGACAGCTCCCGCCTCTTCCAAGCGCTCAACGACCGTTGCTGAGTACAGCGAAACAAAACCTTCGAGAATACGTGAGCCCGCGGTTAGACGATGGTTTTTGTAACAAATGTTATCTTTGACCCCGACCACCACCCCGGTGAGCGGAGCTAAATCGCCGCCAAAACCCTGAGCATCCAAGGCATCCGCCTTGGCCAAAGCCTCTTCGGCGTAAACTTCCAAGAAGGCACCGTAGGATTCATACCTGTGGATTCTTTCCAAACAGGCAAGCACTTCATCCCGAACGGTTTGTTGGCCCGAACGAAGACGATCGTGATAACATTGAATACCATCAAAAATCAAACCTGATTCTTTAGGGGGTTCAGGAACGGTTCTCGCTGCGGGTTTCGGTCTCCTTCTCGATTTCTTTGCGAATGCCGGAGGAAGCGTCTTTGAATTCCCGTATGCCCTTGCCCAAACCGCGGGCAAGTTCGGGAATACGCTTGGCCCCAAACAGCAAGAGCACCACCGCAAAAATCAGGATTAATTCCCCGGTACTTAGGTTCCCCAAAAACAGAAACAAAGGCGTCGTATCAGCAGTCATGGCAAAACAGGGTTTAGGACGATTCACAAAGATAGCCCAAGCCGCCCCAACTGCACCTTCGAACCGCCTTGGAAGGCCGAAAATCAAAAATCCAAGCCCAAAGACAGCACCCAAGTTGGGGCCAAGCGAACCCGGTGTTCATGAGCCCAGGCTCTGTCCAGACGGATTGAATAACCCAAAAGATGGGCCCGCACCCCTACGCCGTAGGACCAAAGCAACGGTGAAAGTTGACGATCAAAGCGAACGCGCACCGGGTCTCTGTTAATTTGTGTTGGGAAAAGCGTGCTATCTGTTTTTAGGAAACCACCCGGTTTCCAAGCCGTTCCGGCATCCAGAAATGCAGCGAGCTGAAAATTCCTCCAAAACTCAGATCCCACCGGAACAGCCGCACGCATAGCTGCCGGAATCCAACGCACCTCGGTGCCCGCACCCATAAACGAAGACCCGTTCATGGTATTGATGGGAAGACCACGGACCGGGGCTGCCAAACCGTTCAGCAAGACCCGATTCGAAGGCGGAACCGGCATGTCCCCGTTGATACGAGGCATCAGCCATTGCTCCATGCCACCTACCATATAATTGGCACGCAGCGCTCCCGTTGAATGCTGAAAAGCCAAGCGGCTCGCCCAGACCATTCCTCCCATAAGTGGCTGATATGCACGCGCATCCAAACCAAATAGTGCTCCAGAACCGCTCGTTGTCCCGGAACTCAGATAAAATTCATGAAAGACTTTGGCACGGTAGCCTTTCCACAAAGCACCGGAGGAACGACGGCTTCGATCGGTCATCCATTCCAATCGAAGACCCGTCATTTGATGACGTAAACTCCCGTTGTCTTTGGGAAAATCCGGATTCAAAGGAAGATTTTCACGCGATAACACAGAACCAAACGTAGCCGATACCCCGGAATAAACCCCCAAAGGCCGGGTCATGGACCCATAAACCTCCCAAACCTGCGCTGGATTAACCGAACCCGATCCGCCACCAAAACCGCCCCCTATCGGTAGGCTGGCAGGGACTTTGGAATAAACGCCCATCATGCGCCAATCGATCAAGCCACTCAAGTTCTCGTAAAGCAAATACGATTGAAAATCAGACAAAGACTGAAGAATCATCAAGCCGGCAGATAGGTTGTGGTCTTCGGGCAAATCCGATAAACCAACCCTCACCACGGCACCGGGCCTTGCATGCAATGTATGCATACGGCTCGCGGACAGTAGGGGCATACGGCCCTGCAACAAGGTGCTCCCAGCCTGGAGACTCACATGGTCAATGGAGGAGGCCTTGACATAGGGGCTGGATTTGAGGACCGTCGATGTTGATTTGGGCTTGGCTGCAAAGAGGGTCGATGCAATTCGAGCAATGGTATTGGGTTCAAAACCGGGCAACCAATCCCCTCCGGTATGGTCCGGAAGCAGGGGCCGCGCCTCTTCGCCCACCGATCGAATCGGGCCCAACAAACCCAGGTTGGCGGGTCGAACTTCGTCCAATGCCAGCCTTGAACCAACGCCCTCTCCCAGCAATCGCTCCCTTTCCTGACGACGCCAGGCGGTTACCGGTAAATCATCGACCTTCAACGACCCGGGTACCCAACGGGTGGTATCCACTTTGTCTCGCAATGCCAAAACCAGCGGGTTGGGACTGGGGTCTGGCCCCATCAAAAGTCCGGTCGTCAAGGCCCCCCCTTCATGCCAACGAAGACTCGTGGCCGTGGGCGCCAGCGGTATCCCACCAAGATTAGGCCCCTCCCATGTCCCCCGGTAACGAATGAGGTAGCCCGTTCGATCGGACAGCCAAATCAAAGTCCCTCCACCCAACGGCAAAGGCGATGAAATCGCTTCAGTATCCACGCTCAGGAGGACTTGCGGACTGCTGCCAACGGCTCGATCCAAGCGAAGCAATCCATTCCAGCGACCCTTGGATCCCGTTCTGTCCTGGGCTTCCACGCCGTAAGGGAGCCTAGCAGCATAAACCAAGGACTGAGAACCGGGAACAAAACGGACATCGTATTTCTCCAGGCTATCGGCCCACAAGAGAGCTGGATTGGCCGTGGGCGATGACCAAGTCCAAAGCCCGGAACGCCCTTTGGAGCGGGCAC
>CAIOCC010000081.1 GCA_903856555.1 uncultured Bacteroidota bacterium | reverse complement strand
TAGTTCGGGACATCGTAGTCGATGACCAGGCGATTGGATAGAGGGCGACCAACGCAGGTGAGGCAGGCTCCGGAGGCGATTTCGGAGGCGCTGATGGCTTCCTGATCGCCGATCGACATTTCACCGGATATTTTTTTGGCACGGCACATGCCGCAAACCCCCATGGTGCAGGCGTAGGGCAAATCAATACCTTGCTCCAGAGCCGTTTCCAAAATATACCGTCCAGGTTCCACCGCAAATTCGTAAACCTTACCGTCCACCTTGAGGGTGACAACGGGGAGCGCACCGGGATCATCGTCCACCGAACTGGGTGTTGGAGACGGCGCTTCCACCTTGGGGCTGGATTGAAAAAAGAGTTCTTTGTGAATGCGATGGCCCGCAATGCCTTGGGCTTGGAGCCAGTGCTCGGTATCGTGCACCAAACCTTCGGGACCGCAGAGGTAAAAAGAGGCCTCCCGGTTGGTGAGATGCTGGGCAAGGACCGTGGTATCGATGCGACCGTGATGGAGCTGGCCTTTGAGCGCTTCTTGACCTTGCAGACCGCGGCTCAAACAATGCACCACCTGAAGGCGCTGGCGGTATTCATCCTGCAGGCGGTTCAAGGCCTTCCCAAAGATGACTTCTTCGGCACTGCGGCTACCGTAGATCAGTTGGATGACGGGAGCCGAGGGATGGCGCAAGGCCATGGATAACATCGAAAACAAGGGGGTAATGCCCGAACCAGCGCCCACCAGGACCAGCGAAGGCAGGGAGGGCAAGGCAGGGTCCAGGGCGAAATTTCCGTACGGGGGCAATACATCCAAGCGATCCCCTTCGTGGAGGTTGTCCAACAAATGATTGGAAACCAATCCTCCGGGCAAACGCTTGACGCAGACCCCGAGGGTGGGGAGCTCCGCCGGATCCGTGAAAATGGAATAAGAGCGACGGTAGTTTTGGCCATTGATGGAAACCATCAAGGTCAAGAATTGACCTGGAACAAAGGAAGAAATCTCTTCGCTTCGGACATAAATCAAGAGGGCGTCGGGGGTTTCCCGCTCCAAGCGGTGGACGACGAGGCTGAGTTTTTCGGTCATGGGTTTAGGAATTGGTGTGGACGGCGACCATATCGCGGCGACCGACCCAAACCATGCGTTGGTTTACAAAATTGGCATCGCAGAAGGAAGCGGTCCCCGCTGCGTTTCCGCCCGTTCCATGAAAATCCGAGAAGGCGGCATGTTGGTTGAGATAAATCGGACCGGTCAAGTTAAAGGAGACCGGGACAAAGGCTTCGGCCAATTGATCCGCCATGCGCTCACAGAGAGCGGCATCGTTGCAATAGATCCCGCAACTCAGGGCCCCGTGTTGTTTGATTTGTTCCAACATCAGGTTCATGGCCTGCTCCACTTCTGGGTAGGGGATGACAAAGGCAATGGGACCAAATTGTTCAGCCCCAAACCAATCCTTGCGGTCCACGTTGGCTTCGACCAGCAGGGGTGAACAGGACAGGGCATGCGGGAAGGCTTCGTGAGCCACGGCTTCGGACCCCAACAAGACGGCATCGCCGGCCTGTTCTTGCAAGGAACGGATGCGTTCCATGGTTCTGGAATTTTGGACCGTCGCCAAAACACCGGGCCCCATCTGCGGATGGTCCTTGATTTTGCGAAGGGCCTGGCGAAGCCCGTCCACCAAGTCCTGGTAGCTGTGGTGTTGACCGCTGGCATCCGTGATTCCCTGGGTGGGCAGGAAAATATTTTGGGGGGCGGTGCACATTTGCCCGGCGTACAACGAAATCGAAAAAGCCAAATTATCCCAAACCGCTTTGAGGTCCGGGGCCGAATGCACGAGCACGGCGTTGACCCCTGCTTTTTCGGTAAAAACAGTTTTGCCAAAAAGGCTTTGGGCTTCCAGCCATTGACCAAACTCGCTGTTGCCGGTATAATCGATGGTGCGGACCTCCGGATGGGTGGCCAGTTCCTTGGTGAGGGGATGGGCGGTGCTATCGCAGGCCAGTTGGCAGAGATTGGGGCTGAATCCGTTTTCTTGTAACACCTTTTGGATCACAGCTGTTACGATCGCGATGGGGTACACAGCTTTGGGATGCGGTTTGACCAAAACCGGATTGCCGACCGCCAGGCTGGCATAGATTCCGGGCAGGCTGTTCCAGGTGGGGAAAGTGGAGCATCCAATGACCAAGCCCACGCCTTTGCCCACTGGTTTCCAGGTTTTGTGCAATTCGACGGAGATTTTACCCATGCTTTTGACCCAATCGGCCTGTTCGGCGTAGCGGGTTTGTTCCTGCCAGGCCATGGCAACGCATTCCAGGGCACGGTCCGCGGCATGGGGGCCGGAGGCCTGAAAGGACATCATGTAGGACTGCCCGGTGGTGTGCATGGTCGCATGGGCGATTTCAACAAAATGATGGCGCAGGCGCATCAAGCTTTCGACCAAAAGGGCGCAACGAAGCTCGGGACCGGCTTGGAGCCAGGAACTGCGGGCTTGAACGGCTTTGGCGACCAGGGTTTTGTCCGCAAACACAGGATAACGAATGCCGAGACCGCTTTGGAGGTACGGCGAAATTTCTTCGCCCTCAAAGCGCAGGGCTTGGTCCTGCAGCAGCCGGTCAAAGTCCTTGTTGAGGGTGGCATGAAAGGCCGCTTCGCCAATCGCCGCTGCTTCGGCGGGGTAGGCCTTGGGGTTCTCCGGGAAGGGGCTGTAATAACGACGGTCGTGCAACGCAGCAACAGCTTCTTGCAACAGCGGACGGTGGGTTTCGATCAGGCTCATAGTTGGGTGTTGAATTCGGTAAAAATAGGTTAGTGCGTACCTTTACCAATAGCACCCTTCACCAACATTCGAGGCATATGAAAGGTTTTGAAACCTACCAAGAGAAGAAAATCCAAAGCATGCAAGGCGGAGGAACCGCCCGCATGGAGGCCCAGCACCGCAAAGGCAAATTGAGCGCACGCGAGCGCTTGGAGGTTTTGTTGGACCCCGGTTCGTTCGAAGAAATGGGCGGGTTGGTAACCCATCGTTGCCGAGATTTTGGTTTGGAGAAGGAGGTCTATCTGGGGGATGGGGTGGTTACGGGTCTCGGCACCGTAAACGGTCAACGCATCGCCGTTTTTTCCCAAGACTTCACGGTCCTCGGAGGCTCCTTGTCCGAAACCCATGCCGAAAAAATTATCAAACTCATGGACCTTGCCCTACGCATTGGGGTTCCGGTGGTGGGTTTGAACGATTCGGGCGGGGCCCGCATTCAGGAAGGCGTGACCTCCCTGGCGGGCTATGCCGATATCTTTTACCGCAATGTCAAGGCCTCCGGTTTGGTTCCCCAACTGTCGGTGATCATGGGGCCTTGTGCCGGAGGGGCGGTCTATTCCCCGGCCATCACCGATTGGATTTTTATGGTGGAACAGACTTCCTATATGTTCGTTACCGGTCCCAATGTGGTCAAAACCGTGACCCACGAAGAGGTCAGTTCCGAAGAACTGGGCGGGGCCACAACCCACGCCACTCGCTCGGGCATTGCGCATTTTACATACCCAAACGAGGTCGAATGCCTTCAAGGGGTTCGTCGCCTGCTGAGCTATTTGCCGCCCAACTGTGCCGTACGGCCCCTGCGCGGTTCCGGTTGGCCCCAGCCCACCGCGTCGGATCGCCGGCCCGCCCTTGATCGCATCGTCCCCGAGAGTTCCAACAGTCCCTACGATATGCAAGAAGTGATTTCTGCCTTGGTGGACGAGGGTTCTTGGATGGAGGTTCAGCCCGATTTCGGGGGCAATATCCTCGTAGGATTTGCCCGCATGGGCGATCAGACCATCGGGGTGGTGGCCAACCAGCCCATGATTCTGGCCGGGGTCTTGGACAACAATGCCTCGCGCAAGGCGGCCCGCTTTGTCCGCTTCTGCGATGCCTTCCAGATCCCTCTTTTGGTCTTGGTGGATGTCCCCGGTTTTTTGCCAGGGACCGAGCAGGAATGGAACGGGATCATCACCAACGGCGCCAAATTATTATACGCCTTTTCGGAGGCCACGGTCCCCAGGGTTTCGCTCATCACCCGCAAAGCCTACGGCGGTGCCTACGATGTGATGAATTCCAAGCATATTGGGGCCGATATCAACCTAGCCTGGCCCTCTGCCGAAATCGCGGTCATGGGCCCCAAAGGAGCAGCCGAAATCATTTTCAAGAGCGAAATCGCTTCAAGTAATAATCCTGAAGAGACTCTAAATCAAAAAGTTAACGAATACACTGAAAAATTTGCCAACCCCTATATTGCGGCATCCAGAGGCTTTGTGGACGACGTAATTCTACCATCCGAAAGTCGAATGCGCATCCTTGGGGCCTTTGGTGCCCTTCAGACCAAAGCCCATCAGCCTTTACCCAAAAAACACGGTAACATTCCCTTATGATCAATCAACTTTTGAAAGCCCTCCTGTTCGTGGCTGTTTTTGGGCTGACGGCTTGGGCCGTTTTGGAAGGAACCCGTACCTGTTCCGATGCATCGTCCGCTCTTAACACCTTGCCGGTCCAGCCGGCGGTTGCCGGTGTTCCGGTTGAGGGTGGTCCAAACAACGGACTCACCATGGCTTACATTCGATCCGAAGAGGTGGCGCAGGATTTTCGATGGATGGCCCTCCAAAAAGACGCGCTCAAGGCTCGTCTCCAAAAGGCCGAAAAGGAATGGGAGGGTGAGGCCTCTCGTTTTCAAAAAGACTTGCAGGATTTTCAACGCAAGGCGGCCGGAATGGGGGAGTCCCAGCGCCAAATGACCGAGCAAAGCCTGGCTCGACGGCAACAAAATTTGGAACAAATGAGGGATGGCATGGTGGCCGAATTGGCCAAGGCCGAGGAAGCCTTGGACACCCGCCTAAGATCCTTGATGGACGGGGAGTTCAAGGCCTTCGCCCAAAAGGAGGGCATCGATTACCTCTGGGCCCAGCAGCCAGGATCGGGGCTTTTGTACGGGGACAGCGCTCGTGATCGGACTCGTCGCTTCGTTGAATTCCTGAACGAACGACATCCCCGCTAGTTCCAAGGTCTTCTTGGTGGGAGCGACCTTCCGGGGCCGACGGGGGTCTGTCTACCAGAACCAGCCCTTGTCCAAGAAGACCCGAAAAACCAGGCCCAAAACTATGGCGGCTAAGAGCCATACCTTTTGTGGTTTGAGCATCCGAAGATCTCGCACGATGATAAATTCCCTTTCTCGATAAAAGGGCAGAAACATCATCATGGCTACGTAAACAATCCCAAATTCAGCGAGGTAAATCAGTTCGTGCGTCGAGTCGCCCAATCGCGGCAAGGTTCCCGATCCTTGGAGAAAAAAATCAACGTTTAGACTGTGAAGTAGCAGAATAAACATCGAACCGGCCAGGACTGGCAGACCTATAAAAAAGTGGAGGTATTTGAGTCGTTGTCCTTTGTAAACCAAATGCTTAGAATACGCCGTTTCGAGTGCAAATAGAACCCAAATCGCCGAAAGGAAGAACAGAATACCCGCACTCAGCATGGATAGGCCAAAGGCCGTGGATGAATTGAAATACAACCACCCGGCCAGATAACCAAATTCTTCGAAAGCCGCAATACCGGGCAAGACCGAACCCAAAGTCCGCATCATGCTATGTAAAAACAACCAAAAGGCAAAGACTCGATACGGACCTTCACTTTTCTTGGTCCACTGAAACAAGGCCAGGTAGAGAACGAATTGGATGAAATTAACAAGCAATGGAGCGCTAAAAATCGATATAGCATCCGAGCTTTCCCAACCAACAATGTTAGTGAATAGGATTTTGTTGTAAAAAATTACGGGGCCGCGGTTGGACAATGAAGCAAGGATAGCCGAAGCAATTTTGCCAGGAAAATAGACTGCCAAATAGGCCAAGACGAAAAAAACAAAAGAATTCAGGGCTGTGTTGCGTAAATAGGACTGAACATCCTTGGACGAGGATTTAAGGCTCTTTCCGGGGTTGTAAACCATCCGTTCCTTATCATCTGGGCGTAGCCACGACTCCTTTGGACGTAGCAAATCTTCGTCTACATGGTCATATATGCCCGATTTGGACCGCCGATGCTTTCTTCGCTTTGACCCTTCGGAAGAATGACTTGAATTTGAGACCGATCCTAGCATGTTTTCAAAATTTACCAAATTTAGCATAACACGATGATTTAGGGTAACCTAAATACTTTCTTGTTGGACAATTAAGTAACATAATTAATATTATGTATAATTACAGAAGCAGATTCAGAGTCCTATCTGCAAAGGCCTCCTTTGCATTAAACTTTGCGTTGATCTATCCATTGCCTTCCTAAAATCTCCGCAAGACTATGATTCCCTATTCAACCTACTCTTATTGGGAAAAAGAACAAATGACCGGCCCTTGGGATTATGTGATTGTTGGTGCGGGTGTCACCGGCTTGAATGCCGCGATCGAACTCAAAAGACAAAAACCCACATTGCGCGTTTTGGTCCTCGAAGCCAAGAAATCCGGCGCGGTAGCCAGCTCCAGGTCGGCGGGTTTTTTGTGTTTGGGCAGCCCTTCCGAGCAGATGCTAACGTTGGAGGCCCTTGGCGAAGCAGCCTGGTTGCACTGGACCGCGGCCAAATGGGCCGGGATTCAGCGATTGCTTCGTCTCCTGGGGGCTAAATCGATGAATTACAAACGGGTGAAGGCTTTTGAGATCCTACCGCCTCCAGGTGTCTTTCGTCGCAGCAATACGGATATGGACCGGGTGGCCCAAAACCTCCAGGAAATGAACACCTTGATGCAAAGGGTTGACTCGCAACCCTTGCCGTTTCGGTCGGAACGCAAACGCGACAAGGCCGCCGAATCCCCGTTGCCTTTCCCTTATTACGGAGAACCCATTCGATTAAAAACCCAACAGGGTTGGGGAATGGATTCGACCATGGCCCTGCCCATCGCCTTTGAAGGCCAGGTCCACCCCATGGTTTTGGTTGATTCTTTGAAGCAGTACGCGACCAATTTGGGAATTCATTTGCTCAACGGTTTTCCCGTGGAATCCTTGGGTCCTGCAGGCGAAGATTTACAAGATATATTTTTGGATAATCAATTGATAATTAAATCAAAGAAAATTATCATTTGTACCAATGCTTTAACCAATGTCCTCCTTCCCGCACCGCAGGTGATTCCTCAGCGAGGCCAGGTTTTGGTATCGGCTCCCATCGCCGGCGGGATACCGGAACGGCTCAAAGGGAATTTTCACGGGGATGCGGGTTACCTCTATTACCGCAACATAGGGAACGATCGACTTCTATTGGGAGGTGCCCGCAACCTGGATTTTCAAGGCGAGCAGACCGATCGTTGGGCCGAGAATCCAGCCATTACCCAACATCTGACCGATTACGCAATTCAGGTTTTGGGTTTGAAATCCGAGGGCTTGGTTTGGGAACAGGCCTGGAGTGGTACCATGGGCTTTACCCCCTCAGGGGTTCCCCACCTTCAAGCCTTGGGGACGCATCGTTGGTTGGTTGCCGGAATGAATGGCATGGGGATGGCCTTGGGTCCAGAAATGGGCCGAAGGGTTGCCCGTTGGGCTTTGGCCCCCGGAAACGTTGATCCCCAAAAAGCAGGATTGCTTCCCTAAAATTCCCGGGCCGCTAACCATCGTTCGGCGTCCAAGGCCGCCATGCAACCGGAACCGGCGGCGGTGACCGCTTGGCGATACATCTTGTCTTGGGCATCGCCGGCCGCAAAAACCCCTTCCAAATTGGTTCGAGATGTTCCTGGCACCGTTCGAATGTAACCTGTTTCGTCCAAGTCCAATTGCCCCTTAAACAAGGCTGTATTGGGACTGTGGCCAATGGCCACAAAAAAACCCTGGACGGGGATTTCGCTGAGCGTGCCGTCCAAATTGTTTCGCAATCGGACGCCTTCCACTTGATCCTTGCCCAGGATTTCGTCGGTGCTGCTGTTCCAATGCACCACGAGATTAGGAGTTCTAAAAACCCTTTCCTGCATGGCTTTGGAAGCTCTTAATTCGTCCCGACGTACGATCAGATGAACCGTCTTGCAAAGTTTGGCCAGATAGGTCGCTTCCTCCGCAGCGGTATCCCCTCCCCCTACGACTGCGACATCCTGTCCTCGAAAGAAGAAACCATCGCAAACGGCGCAGGCCGAAACCCCGTGGCCGTTCAGTCTTTGTTCCGAAGGCAAACCCAGCCATTTGGCCGAGGCCCCGGTGGAAATAATGACCGCATCCGCGCTCAGGGTATGCTGATCATCCACCTTGATGGTCTTGGGATGGGTATCGAGTCGGGCTTCGGTCACAATTCCGTAACGGATATCGGTACCCATGCGTTGGGCCTGTTGGCGAAAATCCTCCATCATTTGGGGACCCATGATGCCGTTGGGATAGCCGGGATAGTTCTCAACATCCGTCGTGATCGTCAATTGCCCCCCGGGCTGTAGACCCTGGTACAAGACCGGCTTTAAGCCAGCGCGAGCGGCGTAGATGGCGGCGGTGTATCCGGCAGGACCGGAACCAATGATGAGGCAGGCATGATGTTCCATAGGGGGCAAAACTACACGGGAAACGCGATTAGGACCAAGAAGAACCCACCGGTTTAGGGCCGTTCCGGCACCTTGAAACTGTAATGAACCGACCCGTAGCCGGCCCACAACCCCAAGACCCGGCCGCGAAGGGCGCGCAGGTTGGTGGTGACCACCGGTTGGGCTCCAAAAGGCCCCCCGCTCCCTCCGGTCGCTTGGGCCAATCCGCTCCAAAAAAGAAAATTGGTTCGGTCAATCGATGCCCATTTGATTTGGATGCTATCCCCTGCCCTGAACAAGCCAAACTCATCAAAGGTGGTTGAATCGTTGAACAAGTAGGCTTCCTTGCCTCTTGGTAACACAAAATCCAAGGATTGGCCATTGAAGAATTGGTCATCGTAAACCGAATTGAAGGCCGTGGACCACTGGTCCTCGTTTTGGATCCGACTGAAAACCCGAACATGGTCACCGGGTGCTTGCGGGTCCCGGTATCGATAAAAAAGCTGAACCAATTGGCTGTCCCTGGAGGTAGGCTGGCTGGAGGGATTGGCTTGTTTTTGCAAAAAGGCCCGCGACCGTACCCAAAGGCTGTCGATGCGAGAGGGGACCGGTACCTTGGTTTCACCCACGATTTCATGATCCGGATGCAGGATATGAATCTGGTAGGTCCGGTTGTGTCGCCCCCTGATTTTGGTGCCTTGGTAATTAAAAACCGTCCAGTACTGGAGAATCGGCAAGGCCGGAAAAAGCAGCGGCTTGAGCGTGTCCAACTCGGTCTGTCCCAAGGAATCGGTGGATTGCACCGTAATGGTCGCCGAATAATCCAACAAGTTGAGAACGGCGTTGAGATCCACCGGGTCAAAGTAGGCTGAATTTCGACTGATACTGACCTTGATGAGCGAGTCCGGTTCCACCACCCCGTACACCACCAAATGCGGTTGGGGAGGCGGCAAATTGAGGTCGATATTCCGCTCGCAGCTTATGCCCGCCAACGCCAGAATGACAAGGAGGATCGTTCGCCCCACCGTGCTTTGAATGCGATTCATTAGAATTTGAAATTCCATGTGACAGAAGGGATGATCGGGAACAAGGAAACTTTTTTGGCCTGAATCTGAAGGGTGCCTTGTTGCAAGGAACCTTCGTTATCCAGGTAAATGAAAAAGGGATTTAATCGACTGTACACATTGTAAACCGCAAAGACCCATTCCCCTTTGTATCGACGGCGCCCACCCCCCATGGCAGCATCGCTGGCCCTTTCTTGATTCGGTGTATAAACGGCTGAAAAGTCCAAACGGTGGTAGTGCGGTAATCGAAAACTGTTGCGTTCACCTATCTGGTCAATGATTTGACCTTCAAAGAAATACCTCGATTCAGGTAAGGTATAGGCGTTGCCGGTTGAATAAACAAAGGTTCCCGAAAACTTCCAACGCGGGCTCTGGACCCAGGTCCCCACCACCGACAAATCGTGCCTACGGTCAAATTTGTAAGGGTAGGGTTTTCCCTTCATGATATCATCAAAAAAGCGGTTGGTCCATGACAAGGTATACCCCACCCAACCGCTCAATTTCCCCCTGTTTTTCTTGACAAAAAATTCCATTCCGTAGGCCTCTCCCCTCCCAAAGACCAGGTCGTTTTCGATCAAGGGATTGAAACCATTGACGGCACCTTCGCGGAAATCGATTTGGTTTTGAAGGTCTTTGAAATAAACCTCCACCGAGGTTTCGTAGGTGTTATCACGGAAGTTTCGGAAATAACCTGCTGCGTATTGAATGCCAATTTGGGGCCTGACTTTGAGGGTGCTGGGAATCCATAAATCCGCCGGCAAGGAGGTCCCTGACGAAGACGCCAGATGGATGAACTGAAGATTGCGGGTGATACCAATTTTGATGGAAGATTGCTTATCCACCAGATAACGTAGGTTGAGTCGGGGCTCCCAGGCCGGGTAGCGTACAACCTTCTCGCCGGGGCCAAAGCCCACGCTGTCCAAACGAGTCACCAAGGTGGCGTCGGTATAACGTTCGTAGCTGTAAGGACCGTATTGTTGAAAAACAGCAAAACGTAGACCGGCATTGACCTGCCAACGGTCGCTGATGTCCCACTCATCCCGGAGGTAAGCCGACCATTCGACGGCATTCAGCCGACGGATATTGTTGGTCGCGATATCAAAATCACCGGCCCTACCCTCCACCACGCTGGGCAAAAACCAATGCCTTATGAGTTGACTTCCAAATTTGAGGCGATGACCGGTCGCTAATTGGTAATCAAAATCCTGTTTGAAGGTGAGGTTGCGGACCCCCGAATTGAGGTTAATCGTAAAATCGTTCTGGGTAAAGCGAGTCCCAAATTCAAAATCGCTGTAAACCAACGAGTGATTGGCAAAAAGCCGGGGGCTCAGAATGCGGTTCCAACGCAGGGTGGCCGTCGAATTGCCCCAGGGTATGCTAAAGCGGAAACCATTTTCGCGGTTGTTAAAGTCAAAAACATCTTTGCCAAAATAGGCCGAGGCATAGAGGCGGTCTTTGGGACTTGGTTGCCAGTTAATCTTGGCATTGAGGTCGTAAAAAAAATAACCCGAACCTTTGGCGGGCGCATCTTTGGGAATCAAGGGGTCCACCAACACATCCAGATACGTCCGACGGCCCGAAAGAATGTAGGAGGCCTTGCCCCTCTTCAGAGGTCCTTCGGTGGTAAAACGGGAGGCGATCAAACCAAGGCCACCCTGCGTAACATGTTTTTGGTTGTTCCCCTCCCGCATCGTAAGGTCCAGAACGGATGATATTCGCCCCCCGTATTCAGCCGGCATGCCCCCTTTGATCAACTGACTGTTGGCCAAGGCATCGGCGTTAAAAACCGAAAAAAAACCAAAGAGGTGGGAGGCGTTGTAGACCACCGCTTCGTCCAACAAAATCAAATTCTGGTCTGGTCCTCCTCCCCTCACATAAAAGCCGGTGGTACCCTCTCCCCCGTTTTTGACCCCCGGTAACAATTGAATGGTTTTGAGAATATCGGCTTCGCCCATCAGGGCTGGCAGGCTTTTGACCTGACGGATATCCACTTCGTTCACGCTCATTCGACCCTGGGTCACATTGTCGTCGGCACGCTTACCCTCCACAACAATTTCGGTGCCCTCCACAACAGATTCTTCAAGGACCAGGTTGAGTTGGGTATTCCGTTGGAGGCGAATGGTTTTGGTTAACTTTTGGTAACCCAGGTATTGAACGAGCAGGGTATGTTCCCCTGAATCCAGCATCAGCGAATAAAAACCGTAGGCATTGGAAACCGTTCCTGCACCCTGGGCCAGCACTTGGATGGTGGCCCCCACCAGATTCTCCCCGCTCTGACCCCGTAGGTACCCGGACAAGGTATAGCGAGGAATGCGGTCCTTGTCAAGGTCTTCCGCCTCCGGATTCGAAGAAGCGGGTGCGGTGATATCCGGGGAATGGCCCAGGCCAAAAACCGGAACCCAAGAGCCCAAAATCATGGCCCCTAGAACAAGGACCGAACGTATCAAGGTCGGAGGAAAGAAGGGCAACAAAAAAAGAGTTATGGAAGGAGAAGGCAGGTTCGTCGATCCCGGTACGAAGGACCGGATAGAGAGACAACATAGAATCCTGGCTTCGGTTTGGAAATTTCTACAAAATTTTGGCCGGACTCCGAGGGCCATTGAAACTCGCTATCCTGAATGCGCTGACCTTGGGTATTCATCCAGATGACACGATAGGTTCCGGAAGGAAGGTTGGATCCACGCAGCAGCAGGATTTGGTCCTGGGTGCAAGGTTGAGGAGCCAAGGTCCATAGGGGGTTGTTGGAGCCAGCCGATGGGCTCCAACCGGCTAGCTGAAGCGCTCTCTGCAGATTGGGAACCCCGTAACCGTTGAGCGTATCGGGGTTGGTGGACCTATTGCTGCAGCGCTCCAGCAGATCCAGAATTTGGTAGGCATGTCGATTGGGCAGGGCCTGCCAAAGACAGGTGGCCAAACCAGCCATGAGGGGTCCCGCAAAGGAAGTTCCCGATACCAAGGCCACGCCAGGTCCTGGAATGGCGCAGGTAGCGGCCCCGGCCCCAACAGCCATCACATTGGGTTTGATACGCCCATCGGCCGTTGGCCCCATGCTGCTAAATCCAACACGAAGCCCCAGCGTATCGGTCGCACCAACGGCCAAGACGGAATCCCCGTCGGCCGCTGCCCCTATTTTGTACCAAGGACCACCCCCGTAATTGCCTGCTGAATTGACGACCAATATGCCTTTGGAGGCCGCCAAATCCGAGGCCCTGGTCATGCGTGTTGTGTTGCCGTCCATATCCGCCCAGCTGTGATTCCAGCCTGGAACATCAAAGGTGGTATAAATCAGCGAACTATTAAAAACATCGGCCCCCAGGCTATCGGCCCTTTCGGCCGCGGCCACCCAATTGTCTTCCTCGACCGGGTTCTCGCTGCCCCCCACATTGTTCTCCGTTCGGTACAACATATACTCGGCTTTGGGGGCCGTTCCCATCAATTCACCGGGCAGGTTGGCCGCCATGCACCCCATAACATAGGTTCCGTGACCGTCCAATTCGTAGACCATGGAATCCATGTCCACAAAATCAAAGGCATCGAGCACCCCATTGCGGGCATAGAGGGAATCAAAGGCCCGAATTTGGGGCATGGCAACAAATCCAGCGTCAAAAACAGCAATTCGAAGACCCTGACCGCGGTAGCCCATATCGTGTAGCAAATCCCCCTTGTGCAAACGGATTTGGGCCGATGAAGCTCCGTAAGCCGTCGATGTCCGCGAGGACGATGATAGCGGCAAGGGCAGCGGGTCAACAGCCAGCTTGGTGGATGGAGTTACAATACCCGAACCGGCTTTGCGTCCGTTGGGCAGGCTTTGACGAACAAAGGGCAGGTTGGAGATCCTTTGAAGAATCACGGAATCGTTGTTAGGAACTCGGATGGTCGCGCCGTTCAGCCATTTGCTGCTGTGCTTCACTTGGGCACCGGCGGCACGTAGGCTGTCCAAAAAAGGAGCGTGAACCGGTAAATCCGAACTATCGATGGAAATTCCTTGGCGAACACGCCGAGCGATGGACCGAGGACCCAAAAAGGCCTGGGGTTGTTGCAGGCTGTAGGACCCTGCTGGTTTGTGGGTGAAGGCTACCCAATACGTATCTCTGGTTTGGGCCCAGGACGAAAATCCCGAAACAAGAAATAGCAGGACGATCCTTGGAATTGTTTTCATGGGCACGGTGGTTTAACGGGGCAAAGGGTCTGAATCTACAATCCAACCCCCTCCAAGGACGGTATCTTCATGGTAAAAGACGGCGGCTTGACCCGGGGCGATGGCTTTGACGGGCGCCATGAATTCAACCACAACCTTCTCGCCATCCCAACGCAAAAACGCAGGGGATCCGGGGTCCTTGTAACGAATCTTGACAATCGCATCCAGTCCGTCTTTGGGCAAGGCATCTATTTTTTGCCAATTCACTTGTCCAACGCGCATCGTCCTGCGATCCAAGTCTTCCAAGTCTCCCAGAACGACCCTGTTTCGTTGGGCATCGATCGACACCACGTACTTGGGGGTCCCAAAGGCGGTTTCGAGGCCTTTGCGTTGCCCCACCGTATAAAATGGATAGCCTTGATGCAGACCGATGGGATCTCCGGACATGTTCACAAATTCACCACCGCGGACCTGTTCCTCGAGACCGGGCACGCGGCGCTTGAGGAATCCACGGTAATCGTTGTCCGGAACAAAACAAATCTCGTAGCTCTCCGGCTTGGTGACCAGGCTGCGGTACCCGCGATCCTGGGCCATCTGACGGATTTCATTTTTGGTATAGGACCCCATGGGGAATAAGGTCCGATCCAGGGAGGATTGAGAGAGCCCCCACAAAACATAGGACTGGTCTTTGTTGGCATCGTCACCGCATAACACAAAGCGTCTCCCCTCCTCCGTGCGGCCCAAGCGAGCGTAGTGGCCCGTTGCAATTTTTTCACAACCCAGTTGATCGGCCCGGCGCAACAGGGCATCCCATTTGATGTGGGTATTGCACATAACACAAGGATTGGGTGTGCGTCCGGCCATGTACTCGTCCACAAAATAATCAATGACGGATTCCCCGAAATGCTCCCGGATATCCAAAATAAAGTGGGGAAATCCCAATCCAACCGCCACTTCCCGGGCATCGTTAATGGAATCCAAGCTGCAGCAACCGGTCTCTTTTCGACTGCCTCCGGAGGCCGCATAGTCCCAGGTTTTCATGGTCAATCCCACCACCTCGTAGCCCTCCTCGTGCAGCAGGGCCGCCGTCATGGTGGAATCAAGCCCCCCGCTCATCGCAACCAAGACCCGTCCTTTGGACTTTTTTATCAACATGATGCAAATCTACGGGCCTTAAACGAAGGGAACGGCCATTGGGATTCTATTTTTGGGGAATCGGACTTGATTCTGCCCCATGGCCAGCCTTTCCACCAAAATTCAAAACCAACTCAATCGCCTCAAAGCCCTGGAACAAGGTTTCAAGGATGCCGGCCTTCGTATTCGATACGAGAAAGGGCATTTTCAATCCGGGTACTGCCTCTTTGAAGACCAGGGCGTTGTGATTATCAACAAGTTTTATTCACCTGCAGCCAAAATCGACACCCTCGAAGACATCACCCGTCAAATATTGGGTACCTGGACTTTTTTAGGAGACCCTCAGCGGGAATCTCTGCAGCGTTCGCTTGAAATAGCCTGAGCATGTCCGGCATGCAGGTTGAATTTTTGGGAACCGGGACCTCCCAGGGGGTTCCCTTGATCGGTTGCACCTGCTCGGTTTGTCAATCCAACGATGCGCGGGACCGTCGCCTTCGTTGTTCGGTCTTGGTTCGCCACCCATCGGCCCATTTTGTGATTGATTCGGGGCCGGATTTTCGCCAGCAAATGCTGCGTGCCGGGGTGAATCGCCTGGATGCCTTGTTGTTTACCCACGGTCACAAAGACCATATCGCCGGTACCGATGACGTCCGCGCTTTTAATTATTTGCAGAAAAAACCGATGCCGATCTATGCGGATGCGCGGGTGCAGGCGGCCTTGCGGCGTGAGTTTTACTACGCTTTTGAGGACCAACGTTACCCGGGGATTCCCGAATTGCATTTGGTGGATATGGATGAAGAGCCCTTTGATCTACTTGGGGTGCCCGTTATTCCACTGCCCGTGATGCACCTCCACCTGCCTGTTCTGGGTTTTCGGATTGGGCCCTTTGCCTACATCACGGACGCCAACGCGATTCCCGATTCCACCGTGGAACGTTTGAGGGGTGTGGAAGTGTTGGTTATCAATGCATTACGCAAAACCCCGCACCCTTCTCATTTTACTCTCGACCAGGCTTTGGAGCAGGCCCATCGCATCGGTGCGGAGCGTACCTACCTGACTCACCTATCGCACCAAATGGGCCTGCATGCCGAAGTCTCCTCTACATTGCCCGCCGGGGTTGAATTAGCGTACGATGGACTGGTCTTGGGATGGGATGGCCCTTCTTACCTTTGAACCATGGAAATCGGAACCAAACTACCCTATTTTGAACTCAAAGGCTGCGACCTCAAGACCCATTCCTTGGTGGATGTTAGCGACAAGTCCTGCGTTTTGATTCTGTTCATTTGCAACCACTGCCCCTATGTTGTGGCGTATTTGGACCGTATCAACAAGTTGTACCGCCGCTACTACGAAGACAACTTGGGCGTGCTCCTCATCAATTCCAACGACCCGGCCAAATACCCGGTGGAC